>JAZORX010000106.1:0-4556 GCA_045656845.1 Acutalibacteraceae bacterium
GTTTAATTTTGAAGGGTACAGGATTGTTAAATATTCAGGTTATATTTCTGGTGATGATGCACGTCAGATTCCGCGAACAGGAATTTTTTCGACTGCTAAAAACGGAGAGAACCTGACCGGTGCATTGGTTGAAATACGAAGACGAGCTCTTTATGAACTTAAGGAAGCAGCATATATGCTTGGCTGTAATGCAGTTATAGGTGTCGATTTTGATTATATTACACTTGAGCCGGAGACAGCTAATTTCGGCGGTGGTACTACATATGAACCGTATATCATTTGTGTTACTGCAAACGGCAATGCAGTAGTTATTGAAAAAATCGATGATTAATGTATTTTTATTTCAGTAAATTTTTAATTACTAAAAACATCTAGCATCAGCGACTAACTATGTTAGGTGTTTTTTTATAACTTTCTTGTAATTGTTAAAATAGTTGGTATAATGAATTTGGTATTATAAGTTGTTGTTTTTGAGGTGATTTTATGTTTGCTAAAATTTATGATACTGAAATAAAATTTGATTATGATAATATTGAAGGTTTCAACAGATATCCTTCAGATATTATGAATGAATATAATCAGTCAATTGAAGAAGGTCTTGATATTGAAAAGCATAAAGCTTTGTTTGAGGCGGTTTCAGAGATGCCGTCGGGCGAGATAAAGAACAAAATGTGTGATCTTCTTTTTGAAATGGTGATAAATTCGCAGATTCGCTCTGACTATAAGTACAATGAACCTAATGAACTTGAAGCAATCAGAACACTTGCTGAAAAATATGAATTCGCTTCTGATAAACCGGACGAATATACTCTCAGAAAGAAGATTCTCGGAGCATGGACGGGAAGAGCTTGCGGATGTCTTCTCGGTAAACCTGTAGAAGGTATAAGAAGCGAGGAACTTATCCCGTTTCTTAAAGATACCGGTAATTATCCTATGCATCGTTATATTATGAGCACTGATATTAATGAACAAGTTTGCTCTCGTTATAAGTTTTCTTTTAATAACAAACCATATGGTGATACTGTAGACGGAATGCCTATAGATGATGATACAAACTACACTGTTCTCGGTCAGCTGATAGTTGAAAGATTCGGCAAAGACTTTAATTCTGAAAATGTTACCTCTACCTGGCTTAAATATCTTCCTGTTCTTGCTTGTTTCACTGCAGAGAGAATAGCGTTTGCAAATATTGTTAACTGTCTTGTTCCTCCTGCTACAGCTATGTACAAAAATGTATGCCGGGAGTGGATTGGTGCTCAGATAAGAGGTGACTACTTTGGTTACATTAATCCCGGCAAACCTGAAAAGGCAGCAGAGCTTGCGTTTAATGATGCTAGAGTTTCTCATGTTAAAAACGGAGTATACGGGGAAATGTTTGTTGCAGCGATGATTGCCTGTGCTGCAGTTACGGATAGCATCGATGATATAATTCTGGGTGGTCTTGCACAGATTCCTGCAACATCGAGACTTTATGAAGCGGTTATGAATATATATAATAATTTTAAAAACGGTTATACTCTCGAAGAATGCTTCGATTACATACATGTTGCTTACAATGAACATACTGATCACGGTTGGTGCCATACTGTTTCAAATGCAATGATTGTCGTTGCGGCTTTACTTTACGGTGAGGGTGATTTCGGCAAATCGATCTGTATTGCAGTCGGTATGGCTTTTGATACGGACTGTAACGGTGCAACGGTTGGTTCCATAATGGGTATGCGCGGAGGAATAGATTGTATTGATGAGTGCTGGAAGAAACCGATTAACGGTAAAATAGACACATCTTTTTTTGGAGTAGGAACTGTGAATATTGAAAAAGCAGTTGATAAAACTCTTGAGCATATCAATTAATTTAAAAATAAATATTTAAACGGATGGTATTTAAATGAAAAAATCTAACGCTGCAGCATTGATACCGATTGGTGTGTTTGTTGCTTTATATCTGACATTAGGAATAGCTTTTGAGTATGTTATGAAAATTCCGATGGGTTTTTATAATGTGCCTGTTGTGATTATTTTTCTGGTTGCTTTGCTTGTTGCAGTTATCCAGACAAGAGGAATATCCCTTGACAAAAAATTTGAAATAATGGGGCAGGGTGCAGGCGATAAAAATATAATTACCATGCTTTTTATTTTTCTTCTTGCAGGTATTTTTGTTGGCGTTGTCGGCAGAGGTTCGGCTGAAAGTGTTGCGTATTTTATGCTCTCTGTAACGCCGCCTGAATATGCGGTTGTTGTGCTGTTTGTTATCAGTTGTTTTGAATCAACAGCTATGGGTACTTCGGTCGGAACAATAACCCTTATTACACCGATCGCAGTTGCAATTTCGGAAGGTTCGGGTTTTTCGATGCCTTTATGTGTTGGTACTGTTGTCGGAGGAGCTATGTTTGGCGACAACCTCTCGTTTATATCAGATACGACGATTGCTGCTTGTAACGGACAAGGATGCAAAATGAAGGATAAATTCAGAACTAATCTCGCTATTGTGCTTCCTGCTGCAATCGTAACTCTTGTGTTGATATTTATTCTTTCAAAAAATTCTGAAGTAACTGATGTCGTGGCCAAAAACTATGATCTCATCCAGATAATTCCGTATATTCTGGTGCTTATATGTGGTGTTCTGGGCGTTAATGTGTTTGTAACACTTCTCGTAGGAATTGTTTCGGGTAGTATTATTGTAATGGTTACGGGTTCTGTATCTTTCCCGGATCTGCTTGCAGGTATGGGCAACGGAGCTGCAGGGATGTTTGAAACTTCAATGGTAGCAATTCTCGTAGCTGCTCTTTGTGCTCTCATTAAATATAACGGTGGATTTGAAGCTCTGTTGAACGGAATCTGTCGTGTCTTTAAAGGCAGAAAGAGTGGTCAGCTTGGGATAGGTCTTCTTGTGGGTCTTATGGATATTGCAACTGCAAATAATACTGTTGCTATAGTTATGGCGAATCCGATCGCTAAGGAAATGGCGGAAAAATTTGAGGTGTCGCCCAGAAAGACTGCTTCGATCCTTGACACTTTTTCGTGTATATTCCAGGGTTTTCTTCCTTACGGAGCTCAGATTCTCGTTGCGGTGTCTACCGTAACAACACTCGGCTACAGTATTTCTGCTTTTGATGTTATTAAAAATCTGTTCTATCCGATTATGCTGTTTATAAGCTCGTTAATCTTTATTTTCCTGATCCCGGAGAAAAAGGGTAAAAAGGCCTAGGCTTTAAGATGATATAACTTAACTGACTGTGTTGCAATTTCACATTGATTGTGTTATTTTAATAAAAAAGAGAAGGAAGGGTTTTTTATGAAAAATGTAAGTTGTGCAATTTATGGTGCAGGTTCACTCGGTACTGTTCTTGGTGCGTATATTACTAAAAATGGCGGAAAGATTGATCTTATAAACAGAAATAAGGCTCATGTTGCTGCACTTAAAGAAAAGGGCGCAATTATTAGAGGAACAGTTAATATGACTGTGCCTGTTACAGCAATCACTCCGGATGAGATGAATAAAAAATATGATGTTATTTTCCTTATGACAAAACAGCTTTTCAACAAGGAAGTTGTTACTATGCTTAAGGATTATCTTACTGAAAACGGTGTTATCGTTACTTTACAGAACGGTATTCCTGAGCCCGGTATCGCTGAAATAGTAGGTGCTGAGCATACAATGGGATGCACTGTTGAATGGGGTGCAGCTCTTACTGAACCCGGTGTATGCACACTTACAAGTGATGCTGAAAGCCTTTCTTTCCATATGGGTAAGATGGAAGGTATTTCTGATGAGCAGTTCAATACCGTTAAGGAAATTCTCGAACTTATGTGTCCGGTGCACGAGGAGACAAATCTTATCGGTGCCCGCTGGTCAAAGCTTCTTATTAATGCAACTTTCTCAGGTCTTGGTACTGTTGTTGGCGGAGTTTTCGGTGATGTATCTGAAAATAAAGATGCAAGAAAAGTTGCTGTGCGCTGTATGAAAGAATGTATTGATGTCGGTCATGCGGCAGGAGCTGTATTTGCACCGGTTCAGGGCAAAGATATCACAAAGCTCTTTTATTATACAAACCCTGTAAAGCAGGCAATTGCTACTCTTCTTGTTCCTATTGCTATGAAAAAACACCGTCTTATTGAGCCTTCAATGCTCCAGGACCTCAAGAATGGTAAGCCCTGTGAGGTTGACGCGATTAACGGTGTTGTGTGTGAATGGGGCAGAAAATGCGGTATCCCTACACCGATCAATGACAGAATTGTTGAAGTAATCAAAAAAGAACAGTCAGGTGAATTAAAGCTTGAGGCATCAAATATCCGTTTGTTTGATGATTTACTTTAATATTGATATTGACTTGATAAAATAAAGGTGTTATAATAAACACAACATTTTTGTGGAGGTTTTTCTCATGGAACATATTAAGACAATTGAAACTCGCAATCTTTGTGAAAGTGCTAAGAACGGTGGCTGTGGCGAATGCCAGACATCATGCCAGTCAGCTTGCAAGACAAGCTGCGGTATTGCTAACCAGCAGTGCGAAAACACAGAGAAGGACAGCAAGTAATTTCAAAAGATGAAT
>JAZORX010000107.1:0-3030 GCA_045656845.1 Acutalibacteraceae bacterium
TATCGTTGCTACATATGTTGACCGTGAGTATGACCTCAAGGACGGCATTGTAAAGGATATCGTATCAGGCGATGTTTACACAATGATTTCTATTGAAAAGCCCGTTCTTAAGTCAGTTATTCATCAGAACATTATCATTTATAATGATCTTGACAGAATCGACTTTGACACTCACATCAGCTGGCACGAAGACCAGAAGCTTCTCAAGGTATTCTTTGATGTTGATCTTCAGACAAAGAACTACACAAGAGATATTGCTTACGCAACAATGGAGTGCTGCTCATACAGATACAATCCGTATGACAAGGCTAAATTTGAGGTTAACGCACACAACTGGATTGATATGTCTGACGAAGACTACGGTGTATCACTTCTTAACGATTGTAAGTACGGTCACGAAGTTAACGAGCATAAGATGATCCTTACTCTTCTCAAGGCTCCCATCAAGCCCGACCCGACATCAGACCGTGGTGAGCACTACTTCACATACTCCATCTATCCTCATGCTGATACCTGGAAGAAGGCTCAGACTCTTACAAGAGGTCTTGAAATTAACAATCCTCTCGTTCCTGTTGAGCTTGAAAACAACGGCGATATGGGAACAAACGGCTCATTCATCACTCTTACTGCAGACAATATGACAATCGAAGCAGTTAAGAAGTGTGAAGAAGAAGATGCTTACATCATCCGTATGGTTGAGAAGAAGGGCAAGAGCGTTGACGCTACAGTTAAGTTCTTTGCACCGCTCACCTATGCTGCAGAGTGTGACCTTATCGAAAGAAACGACGAGCCTGTTGCTTACGAAGGCGATTCAATCAGCTTCCACGCAACTCCGTTCGAAATCAAAAACTTCAAGGTTAAGATCAAATAATTATCCCTTTATCCCCTCTGTTTACTCAGAGGGGATTTGTATTTAAAATTTACTTGCAAATTTACTTGTATATTTATCTGGTAATCTGCACTAAAATTATATGTGCAGAGGTGATTTGAATGTTTGAAATCAAAAATCAACAAAAGTCCAATAAAACTATAAGAATGCCCGATGAGTTGATCGATAAATTGCAGACACTCGCAGACAAGAACGACATTTCATTTAATCAGCTTGTTGTTCAGTGCTGTGAATACGCACTGGATAATATGCTAAAGGAAAGTTGATAAGATTTGGATACAAGATATGATTCATTATGCCAGATTATGGGATATGCTGTTAATCCCGAATGTGAATATGATAAAATAATCTCAAAAAACAAAAGGTATATTCCCCTGCTTTCAACTGAGCAGCTTTGTACCATATACTGGCACCGTATGCGTGCCGTCAGACTTTGCAAGATTATTCCTTATTCACGCGAGGATGTAAGATCTCTTGTTGAAAACGGAGAAGTCGATCCTCTTAACAAGGTCGCTGAGCTTGATTATGCGTTCAGCGTTCTGGAGTATATTTTCTCAAAAGTTAACGGTGAAGATTTTTAAATAATATTTAAAATATTTTTGCAAAAAGGCTTGACATTTCCGCTTAAATAATATATTATATTCAAGCGTCAAATGCGCAGCACGATTCACTAGCTCAGTTGGCAGAGCACTTGACTTTTAATCAAGGTGTCCGGGGTTCGAATCCCCGGTGAGTCACCAGTTAGACCGACAGTTGTTATAACTGTCGGTTTTCTGTTTTTATTAAGATGTTTGTTGACAAAAATTTTCCATAATGGTAAAATTAAAAAAATATTTAGAAAGAGGTTGGAATATGAAAAAGATTATTTCAGTAGTTCTTTCAATTGCTATGCTTATGTCTCTTCTCGCTATCAGCACTTCTGCTGAAACCAAAGATGACGGCGTTATGTCATTTGCAGTTGCATCAGACCTTCACTATGTTGAACCTACAAGCGAAATTGATCACGACGTTGATGATCCCATTTTCTACTATGCAAACAGACGCGCTCAGATGGAGCACGAAAGTGGTTTTATCATCGACGAGTTTCTTCGTCAATGCGCTGAGAATGATGATTGCGAATTCGTTCTCATCCCCGGTGACCTTGCAAACGACGGTAAGGTAATCCTTCAGCAGCATATTGATGTTGCTGAAAAACTCAGAAAATTTGAAAAAGAAACCGGCAAGCCTGTTTATGTTATTGACGGAAACCACGATGTCGGCTATGACTGTGAAACAACACCTGAGGTTTTCAAGGATGTTTACTATGAGTTTGGTTACGATGAGGCTCTTGAAGTAGTTGCAGATGATTGTTCATACACAGCTGATATCGGTGAAAAGTACAGACTTATTGCCGCTGACAGCTGCGACCCGAGCAAATCTACAGAAGACGGACTTACAACGGACAGACTCTCATGGATCGTTGATCAGGCTCAGAAAGCAAAGGAAGACGGAAAGTATCCTATCCTTATGATGCATCACAACCTTCTTGATCACCTTCCTGTGCAGAGACTTATCAGCCGTAATTTCATTATCAGATGGCATATGTCAACAGCTGAAATCCTTGCTGACAGTGGAATCAAGCTTGTGTTCACAGGCCATGAGCACTGCAGCGACGCTGCTACATACACAAGCTTACTCGGCAATGTAATTTACGACTTTGCCACCACTTCTCTTTCGATGTACCCTTTGGAATACAGAATGTTCCACATGACTGATGAAGAAATCAGATATGAAAACAAGAAAATCACAAGCATTGACACTAAGGCTCTTTCTGCTGCTGTTCCCGAATTCACCGACGAGCAGATTGCACTCATGAATGAAGATTTTGAAGCTTATTCAAAGGAATTCTTCCATCACAGCATCAAATACAGACTCGGCCGTGACCTTAACTTTGAAAATATGGGTATCGAAGAAGACGCAGTATATTACAATGTTGTAAAGGCTGCCGTGACAGGACTTACAGACATTCTTGAAATGCCTTTCTACGGTGAAAACAGTGTTCAGGAGCTTGCAGCCGAGTATGGACTTGAGATTCCTGAAAGCGACTATGAAACTCCCTGGCATCTCGTAACATCTCTTCTCGGTATGCACTATTCAGGCTC
>JAZORX010000108.1:0-23969 GCA_045656845.1 Acutalibacteraceae bacterium
AAAACAAACAGCCGCACGTGAGCGGCTGCTTGTGATAGTAATGCGTTGTCAAACTTCTATGCCCCTTTCAGGGGCTTTGCCTGTAGGTGCCCCTTATAGGGGCTGTGCAAACCACTAGTTTACTAGTGGTTATGATTTAAAAAATATAACGATTATTGACTTAATCTGCCGCATAATGATATAATTATACGAAATGCAAAAATTGTGTGGAGGATATATATGGATAAGACATTACCACTCGGAAATGACATTGATATTCCCGAGCCTTTTCTTCCCCAAAATCACATATTAAAAGGCAGATACGAAGTCCTGAGAGTTCTCGGAAACGGTGGTTTCGGTGTTACTTATGAATGTTACGACAGACTTCTTGACCTTAAGGTTGCTGTCAAGGAATACTATCCTGACGGCTTTGTTTCTCGTGACTGCAAAAAATCGCCCGTGGTCACATACACAGCTACTTCCGAAAACAAGATTTTTGTTGAGAAAGGAATGCATCGCTTCCTTGACGAAGCAAGGGTTCTTGCTAAGTTCTCGGGAGAATTCGGCATAGTTGATGTCCGTGACTATTTCGAGGAAAACAACACAGCGTACATCGTTATGGAATTTCTCAACGGAAAAGACCTTAAAGAGCTGATTTTTGAAAAAGGCAGACTGCCTTCAGAATACGCTGTCAGGTTGCTTCTTCCCGTTATGGAATCTCTTGAAAAAATTCACCGTCAGGGACTTATTCACAGAGACATCAGCCCCGATAACATCCGTATGGTCGGCAACAGGCTGAAGCTTCTTGATTTCGGTGCAGCAAGAAGTTTTTCCTACGAAGAAAACAAGACAATGACCGTTATGCTCAAAAGAGGTTATGCGCCTATTGAGCAATACGGTGAAGTTGATTCACAAGGTCCGTGGACGGATGTATACGCCCTGTGTGCAACGCTTTACCTTTGCATTACGGGAAAGAAACCTGCAGATTCACTCATCCGTTGGGACAGAGACCCGTTGCAGAAGCCTTCACAGCTTGGTATCGCAATCAGCCCTGCACTTGAAGAGGTTATAATGAAAGGACTGAGCGTCGCCTCAAGAGACAGATATCAATCTATGCGTGAGCTTGTTGATGCCCTTAAAACAGCACTCACTAAAGCTCCCGTAAATACTTTAGATCCAACTGTCAGAGTCAATCCTGCTCCGGACGAAGAACAACAGTCGATTGAACCTCCCAAACCTGTTGAACCTCCCAAGCCGAAGGATCCTCCCAAACCGAAGGAAGAATCGAAGAAGAAGGTACAACCCCCACGACCAAAGCCTCCTGTACCCCAAGATGATACAAACAGAAACACCATGAAAAAGAAAAAAAAGAAACCAGCAAGATCACGCAGTAATCTAGCCGCTAAAATATTTGCGGCCGCTTTTCTTTTCGTATCAATTGCAGGAGCTTTAGTTATTATGATTTCTCCTCCTTCAACCGAAAATAATGTCATCAAAGTCGGTATCACTGCTAATCCGCATATGAACCGTAAAACATCTGATGGTGATTGGAGTGGCTTTGACGCAGATCTTGCTCGGGCTTTCGCCAAGAGACTCGGCGCTGAAGTTGAATTCGTTGAAATTGATGAAACCGATCCGGATCATGGGTTCACCGCCCTTAAGGCAGGCGATATAGATTGCCTTTTGAACAGTACGATTGTTTCGGAAGAGACTAAGATGAATTATTCTTTTTCTGATTCTTACGCACAGAAATCCCATGTAGTCGTTCTTCCTGCTGACAAGGCTGCTACCGTTAAGACAATTGAAGATCTCAGGAAATACACATTTGCAGTTGAAGAAGGCTCTGTAGGTCAGGCCATTGCAAATGAAAATGGACTTATTACAATATCTACTGATTCTCAAGCCAGAGCTTTAGCTGAATATCACTACGACACTTGCGATGGTAGTATTATTGAAAAGGCATTTGCAGAATCAAGGTTTGGCCCAGGATCATCGTATGACGACCTTGCAGTTTCACTCACACTCAACACAGAAGAATACGGTGTCGCATTCAGGCGAGATTCTGACCTCACGGCAGAGTTTAACATTTTCCTTAAAGAGTACAGAGAAAGTGGTGAATTAGCAAGACTTGCTGAAACGTATAATGTAGAAATACGATAAAATTTTAAGACAAAAACACGGTATCAGCTGAGTGCTGATACCGTGTACTGTTTTATTTGCAGTTTTATTTGCAGTTTTTTTCGAGAAACTCTGCCATTTCTCCGACTGTTTTGTTGTTAACAAAATCAATAGCCTTAAGCTCAACTCCGAACTCGTTTTTAATATCGCCCACAAGACACATCGTGTCAAATGAACTTAATCCGAGATCAAGTCTAAAACTGTCTTCACTCTTGATTTCGTCAACTTCAACGTAGTTTTCAAGGATTTCAACAAGTGATTCGAACTTGGACATTCCGGTTTACCGTTCCTTTCTGCATCTTTAAGTGCGATTGTTTCAAGAATTTCTCCTACTGTGATGTCAGGGTTTGCTGCACCAAGTAAAAGAGTGCGTTTGATTTTTTCAAATAAAATAGTAAGATCATATGTTGCCTCTGGCTCTTTTCTGTATTCAAAGATAAAGTCGAGACCTTCATCGATCGATCTGTGCTTGACCGTTACATAAAGAGGAATCATCGTAGCGCCGTTATTATACCATATGCTCTTGACTGTTTTCTCCATCTTTTCATCGATGGGAGCAATCTTCATAAGCGGCTGATATGAAAGGCAGAAGCTGTCGTATGTTGAGTCAAACTTAGCCTCTTTCGGCATTGACTTATGTCTCTCCTTAAGAGTTTCAAGGAAGCTGAGCTCTGAATGAAGATACATTTCATTCTGCACTTCTGAAATCTTATTTACAGCCTGAGTGAAAGTTTCATCAGGCGTGACGATGCTTCTCATCGGCATAAAGTTAATTCTCAATCCGCCTGATTTCTTCTCGGCAATTGTTCCTCGACGGTTGATGATCATTTTGAAAGAAACATCTTCCTGATTGCCGTTGAAGCAGGAAAGTGCTGTTCTTACACCCATTGAAATAACAGAATTGATTGAAAGATTATTCTCTGCGCAGAGCTTCATAACCTTTGCGCTGTCTCTTTCGCTCATGCTGAATTTCATTGTGTTTGCATCAGGTGTGCCTGAGTGAATGTCGGCATAGTGCTTATCAAACTGCTTTTTCTGCTGCTCCTTAAGTCTGTTTTTAAGCATATAGTCTGTGAAAACAGGCTCCTTTGTTTTTGCAAGAGAGTCAAACCAATACTGCTTGTCCTCTTCATGCTTTTCAGTCTCTGAATATGCAAGGTCCTTTTCAAGCACGGGGATATACGGACGCATCGGCTTCGGGTATGCTGTGCCCTTTGTCTTGCTGTTATAAATCTCCATAATGTCGTTTATAAACATCTTTACGGAGTAGGCATCCATTGCAAGGTGCTGAATACGCATAAACAAGCCGTGGTAGCCCTTTGCAAACTTGATAAGAGCAATTCTGTGAAGCTCACAGTTAAACATCGGGATATTCTGCCTTGAGAATGAAGTAAGCTTTTCTTCAGCTTCTTCAACCGTCATTTCGGTGTAATCCCAATTTTCAACCTTTATTTTGCTTTTTTCTGCAACATACTGATAAACCTGAAGCTTTTTGCCTTTTACAAAGCGAAGGCGCATTGTGTCGCAGCGCTCGATTGCTTCATAAATTGATTGCTTCATAATGTCTCTGTCGAAGTCGCCCTTCCAGTAATATCCGCAACCGATGTTGTTTACCGGATAACCTGAGCCATATTTAAGAGACATAAGATACATCATCTGCTGAGAACTTGATAAGGGGTAAGCATTGACCGTTGTGCCGTCCGGCAGTGTTGTAACTATCATTTTCTTGCATCCTCCTCAAAGTTGAAATAATTTCTCTTTATCTTTCCTGTCGATGTTCTCGGGAACGGAACTTCTCTTATTCTGAAAGTATGAATCTGCCTGTCTGTATTAAGACCTGAGTTTACTCTGTCCACTATTTCGGCAAGCTCTTTTTCAATTTCTTCCTTGCTCATTCCTGCACAAAGCTGCTCTTCGGGGAAAATTTCAGCAACGATACTGTCTTTTTCTGCCATAACGACGATTTCTTTAATAATACCGTCGTCGACAAATTTATTTTCTATCTCTTCGGGAGAAACATTTTCTCCGTTTGAAAGAATAATCAGATTCTTCTTTCTTCCGACAAGATAAATATGTCTGTTTTCAATATATCCGAGGTCGCCCGTATGAAGGTATCCGTCCTCTGTGAAGGCTTCGGCTGTTCTTTCAGGCTTTTTATAATATCCGAGCATAACTGACGGACCCTTGACCTGAATTTCACCGTCCTGAACTCTGACATCGTCAACACCGTGCAAAACACCGTTGGAATACTTATTATCCTCAGAAAAGTCTGATGTTGTAATTCTCGGGCTACATTCGCTCATACCGTAACCCTGACGCGCTCCGATTCCGTACTTTTCAAATTCATCAATCAATGCACCGCTGAGGAATGCACTTCCCGCAATAATTCTTGTGAATTTCTTACCGACAACGAGGTCTGCAACCTCTCTCTTTGAAAGCTCGGGATGCTTTCTTTCCATAATCTTAATTTTAGTCAGCACCGATTTGCAGATAAGTGGAACCATTCTTGCCGTGGTCGGTTCAAACGCAAGTAAATTTTTATAAAGATTTATAAGTGCACCGTTAAGACAAACAGTCGCTCCGTCATAAAGCAATTTCAAAACATCGCAGGCATAGCAGAAAACATGGTGCATCGGAAGAATCGAAAGGCTCACCTCACCGTCACGCGATTTATACGAATCGTAGCAGGAGTTTGCCGTAAGATTTCCGTTTGAAAGCATAACACCCTTGCGTTCACCCGTTGTTCCTGAAGTGTAAATAATAAGAGCGCAGGAATCAGGATCAATTTCAACATCCGAAAGAGACGCATATTCAGAATCCGAAGAATATTTTTTGAAAACATTTTCAAACCAGCGCCAGTCTCCGAGGGAAACGATCTGCCTTAATCTCTTATATCTGTGTCCGATTTCATCCGCTTTTTTCGAAAACTCCTCTTCGCAGAAAAGCATTTCAATATCAGCATCTTCAAAAAGCTGACAAGCTTCGTCAACCGAAATATTAGGATCAAACGGAACAACAACATTTCCGCTGCAGATCATACCCGTAAGGCAGGCAACATATTCATAGTTCGTCTTGCCTATGAAAGCAATGTGCATTTTTTCTTTCTCGATTGTTTTGATATATCTGCTGACAGCGAGGCAATCCTCGCTGAATTCAATAAAGCTTTTTCTGCATATTTCAAACTGCCTGAAAAATCTGCAGAAATCCTTTTCACCGTATTCTTTTGCCGCAAAAAGAACAAGATCTTTTACCGTAGAAATACCCTTACTCATTTCCGTCATTTCCTCAACTTTCTGTTAAATAATCAACACTTAAAAACACATAGTTTTCGAAAATTGCGCATACTTTCCATTAAATCATATTTTTAAAATTCAATTATACAGTATACAATTTTTTTTTGGAAAAGTCAAGAAAAACTCCTTGTGAGCCATAGGCAACACAAGGAGTTCAGGTTAATTATTCATTGTTTTCCGTATACTTTTCAGACTGCAAACGGAACATATAAGCATATTTTCCGTCAAGCTCCATAAGCTCGTCGTGGCTGCCGGATTCAACCACCCTACCGTTTTCAAGCATAAGGATACGGTCTGCGTGACGGGTTGTTGAAAGCCGGTGTGAAATGAACACAACCGTTCTGTCCGTGCAGGTTTCGCTTATCGCCTTATTCAATTCATATTCTGAAACCGGGTCAAGATTTGCTGACGGCTCATCGAGAATTATATACGGGCAGTTTTTGTAAAACGCTCTCGCGATTGCAATTTTCTGCTGTTCACCACCCGAGAGCATAAGTCCATCATCATCAAATTCGCGAAGAAGAATGGTATCTGCACCGTCGGGCAATTCCTTTGAAAAACCTGCTTTTTCAAGAGCATCCATTACCCTTTCTTTGTCGTAATCCTTTTCGAGGGCAACATTCTCACCAACAGTCGCTCCAAAAATCTGGAAATCCTGAAAAACTGCAGAGAATCTTGCTCTGTGCGACTCAACGGTAACATCGCGTATATCTCTGCCACCGATTTCGATCGAGCCGGTTGTTACATCGTAAAGACGCAGGAGCAGATTTGTAAGCGTCGTTTTTCCTGCTCCGTTATAGCCGACTAGAGCAATTTTTTCGCAAGGTTCAATCCTGAACGAAATATCGGAAAGAGCATCCTCTTCCTTACCCTGATAACGGAAGGAAAGATTTTTAACCTCAATCGTTTCGGGTGAACCACACTCTGCAACACACTCACCATCCGGCACCTTACTTTCTTCAGCCATAAATATTCTGTATTTCTCAATCATACCTGCTCTTTCGGTAAAGTTTCTGACACCGTAAACCGTAAGGAACAGTATGCCGCTGCCTATCTGCACAGCTCCGTTGAAAGTTGCAACGAAATCACCTGCCGACATATTGCCCGTAACGAGCGTCTGATAGCCGATATACAGAGTGAGAAGAACCATAAAACCGATAACCTGAATTACAGACTCCTGAACAAAGAAAATAGCATCAATCTTCTTTACATATTTATTCTGTGTTCTGACGATGTCATCTGCACTCTCTTTGAATCTCTTATCAAGAAGAGGATAAAGACCGCCCGTCCTTATCTCGCCTGCGTAGTCCCTGAGGTAGAAAAGTCTTGCGAAATAGTCACCCTTACGGTGCTTTTCCGTTACGGCTTTTCTTCGCTTCATCATAAGGCTGCCCGTGTATCTGCCAACGGGAATGAAAAACACAACCGAGAAAAGAACAATCAGAAGGCATATAGGGTCTATGGTAAGCATAACTGCACTTATCGCAAGGAAAGACACAATCTCGCCGATATAATGCTTCACATTCGTAAGCATATATTTAATGTTGTCCGAAGACATTTCAACAGCAAGGATAAAGTCGCTGTAATAGCCGGGATCATCGTACTTTTCCATATCAAGCTTTGCCGCTTTTTTATAAAGCATGGACTGAATTCCGAGATCAAGCCGTTCTCTTTCTCTGTGTGCAAAAAGCTCAAAGAAAAGAGAGTTTGCAATCTCGCTGAAAACGAGAATAAGAAGAATTACGGCTATGCCTATTATTACATTCCTGGTGTCACCACCGCTTGTCACTTCATCTATAACATATTTCAGACCAATAACGGATATAAGCTTTCCGGGAAGCGTTCTTAAAAGCTGCTGAGCGATTTCACCTATAACGAGCCACGGAGATATTTTGAACATTATTTTGAGCATATAAAAAATGTTTGATATAGTGCCGTGGGCTTTGGGAGCTTTTTTCTTCATATCTCATTCACGCTCCCTTCCGACTGTTTGTAGCTTGAGGCCTGAAGCGTAAACATTTCAGAGTAAATACCCTGCAAATTCATCAGTTCGTCATGCGTTCCTTCCTCAGCAACCGTACCGCCGCTGAAAACATAGATTTTATCTGAAAGAACAGCACTCGAAAGCCTGTGTGAAATATAAACTACGGTTTTATCTACCGTCGCCGCAATAAGACTTTCGTACATTTTATACTCAGCTATCGGATCAAGCGCAGATGACGGCTCATCGAGAATAGCCAGATCAAAATCTCTCGCAAACATTCTCGCAGCAGCAACCTTCTGCTGTTCACCACCCGAAAGACCCGTTCCTTTCTCATCAAATTCACGGGTGAGTACAGTTTCTTCTTTCTGCGGAAGATGCTCAACGCAGTCGTATGCACCGCTGTTACGAAGCGACTGAACAATATTTTCTCTGTCCTCATCGCTTTCAACCTCATGGCATATTACATTCTCTCCTACGCTGAGTGCAAATACCTTATAATCCTGAAAAACAGTAGCAAGACGGTCACGGATAGACTTAATGCTGTACTCCCTGATATCGACCCCGTTATAAAGAATAACGCCTTCATCAGGATCATAGAAACGGAGAAGAAGCTTTACAAATGTTGTTTTACCTGCACCGTTCTGACCAACAACGGCAACGGTTTCGCCTTTATCAATTTTCAGGTTGACCTTGCTCAGCGACGGCTTTTTAGCTGAAGGATAGGTAAAAGAAACATTTGAAAATTCAAGAGTTTCAAGCTCGTCTGCTTCTTTTGTTCCTCCCGTCACAACTGCTTCGTATTCAAAGAATTCACGGAGATTTCCGAAGTATTCAGCCTCCTTACGGATTGAGCCTATAGCCTCGCTCAGGTCGTTGAAAACATCCTTAAGATTACTCATAGCCGTCATAATTACAGAGAAATCCGATATCGACAGATTTCTCTTGATCGCAAACCTGTATGCTGCATAAATATAGGTTATAACAACGGGAAGGCTCGTTCCGAAAATACCAGAAAGAACCTCCAGTACAGCCATTTTCTTTCCGTATTTTTTAATTATCTCACGGTTGCTTCCGACCGCATTTTTATACCTCTCGTGCATAACTGTGAAAATGCCCGATGTACGCATATCCTTAGCAAATTCACGAAGGAATACAGTTCTTTTGACATAAGCCTTTGAACGCTTATGGGGAGTCATTTCCTTATCTTTTTTTACTTCGATTTTGCCTTTGAGGGACTCGAAAATTACAACAAAAATCATCGAAAGCAGGATAAACAATATTCTAGCATCAATTGAAATTACATAAGCAATGAGGAATATTCCCGTCAGAGAACCCGATATCATCATCGCAAAATAGTAGCTGAAATCGCTGTAATGATTCTCACTGATAATTTCCGTCGCACGCTGATATTTATCGTAAAACTCGGGATTTTCGAAGCAAGCCATATCAACCTCAACCGCTTTTCTGAATATCTTACGATTAAGCTTTTTGTAGAAAATTTTGACCTGCCTTGAAAGCACATAGTCAAAGAAACAGTCCGTTCCTTTAGCAAGAATTCCCGCAATCGCAAACATCGCAACGGCAAATCCAAACTGCCTGAAGCTTCCGCCTTTTTCAACGATATCAAGCAAGACTTTCAGAAACAGAATCTCCTGTACAAATCCTGTGAAAAACCAATAGGCTATCATCGTGAGCACCTGAGAAATCATCAGAAACGGTGCACATTTCGTAATTATTCCGAAGGCATAGAAGGTGTTTTTCAAAGTTTCGAAACGCTGTTTTTTCTTTTTGTTTTTCGTCATTTTTCCTCCTCTCCCGTAGCTTTTGTTTTTTTGTCTTTTCTGCCCTGAAGGCGCAAAAAACCCGGAAACAAAACGTTTCCGGGCTCAATAAATCACTACGCCTGTCAAGCAGAAACAGACACAACTACCGGATAATCGTTTTTCATTTTTCTTACTGTTAATCTTGTCATTATGTCCGTCTCCTTTCTTAATTTTTTCGCATATATAATGCTCTTATAAGTTAACATATGAGGAAATTTTTGTCAACAATTTCAATAAAATTATTTTAGATTTACGAAAAATAATCTTCTGCATAGAATGTATTATGAGAAGATATTTCTTCTCTGCAAAAATTTTCAAAAAAATTTATATATTGTTAATATATATACCTATAAAACGATTGAAAGTGGATGAATTTTGATGTATAATAAAAAAGTTAATAATGGCTTATTGTTGCTTGGAGGAATACACAATGGAAGCTTATCTTGATAACAGCGCTACGACGCCACTTTGCAAAGAGGCTGTTGAAAAAGTCAATTTCGCCGTAACATCCTGCTGGGGCAATCCGTCATCCCTTCACGCAAACGGAATCGCTGCTTCTGAGCTTCTGGAGGAATCCAGAGCAATCATCGCAGGCAAGCTCTCCTGCGACCCGAACGAAATCATTTTCACATCGGGTGGTACGGAAAGCAACAATATCGCTGTCCTCGGAGCTGCAAACGCACTCAAGCGCAGAGGAAGCAGAATCATCACGACTTCCGTTGAGCATCCGAGCGTTGAAGAGCCTGTCAAGTATCTCGAAAGTCAGGGCTTTGATGTTATAAGACTGCGTGTCAACGAAAACGGACTTATCGATGAGCGTCAGCTTTATGCCGCAACAAATCCGTCGGTAGTGCTCATCAGCGTTATGTATGTAAACAACGAGGTCGGCACCATTCAGCCTGTTGAATTTGCAAAGCGTGCAGCAATTCACGCAGGCGCAAACGCACTAATTCATTGCGATGCAGTTCAGGCTTTCGGCAAAGTTCAGCTCAAGCCCTATAATATGGGCGTTGACCTTATGTCAATCAGCTCTCATAAAATCCACGGACCAAAAGGCGCAGGCGCTCTTTTTGTTAAAAAAGGTACCCGTCTCGCCCCCCACTCCTTAGGCGGACTTCAGGAAAACAAATTCCGTCCCGGCACCGAGCCTCTGCCGAATATCGCAGGCTTTGCCGCAGCTGCAAAAGCCTTGCCCGATTACAATCGCAGCCTTGAGCACGCAACGGCTTTGCGTGACTACTTTGTTAAAAACATTTCCGCAATGGAAAATATTAAAATAAATTCCCCTGCCAACGCACTGCCCTATATCACAAATATTTCAGTGCTCGGCATTCCTTCGGAGGTTATGCTCAACTACCTTTCAGAAATGGGCATTTATGTTTCAAGCGGCTCTGCCTGCTCAAAGGGACACAAGAGCCGTGTGCTGACAGCAATGAATCTCAACGATGAGAGAATAAACTCTGCATTGAGAATCAGCATTTCAAGATTTACAACCAAAGAAGAAATTGATTACCTTCTTTACGGCATCGCAAACGCACAAAAAACTATGAGAAAGATAAAATAACCAGAGGTTTCGTTAAAAATGAAAGAAATTATCCTTTTAAAAAATGGTGAGCTTGCCCTTAAGGGTCTTAACCGTCACACTTTTGAAAATCAGCTTGTTAAAAATATGAAGCACCGTCTTCACGACCTCGGAAAAATCCGTTATGTTCAGTCGCAGTCAACAATTATGGTTGAACCCATCGACGAAAGAGTTGACCTTGACGAAGCTTTCCGCAGATTGAAAAAAATCTTCGGTATTGCAGGATTATCCAGATGCGCGGCAGTTGAAAAAAATATGGAGGCAATACTTCCCGCCGCTTGTGAATATCTTCGTGATGAGCTATTGTTTGCAAAAACCTTCAAGGTTGAAGCAAAGCGTTCAGATAAAAAATTCCCGTTCAATTCTCCGCAGATCTGTATGGAGCTTGGTGGATTTATACTCGAGAATTATCCTCATCTCAAGGTCGATGTGCATAATCCCGATCTTATCGTAAATGTAGAGGTAAGAGACAGCTATGCTTACATCCACGGTAACCAGCACAAGGGTGCGGGAGGTATGCCCGTCGGTTCGGCAGGACAGGCCGCAATCCTCATTTCGGGAGGTATCGACAGCCCTGTTGCTGCGTGGATGATGGCAAAAAGAGGACTTCGTCTTTATGCGATTCACTTTGCATCTCCTCCGTATACAAGTCAGCGTGCAGAAATGAAGGTTCATTCCCTTCTGCGTCAGGTTTCTAAATACAGTGGAGATATTCCCCTTTGCGTTGTCCCGTTCACACATATTCAGGAAGAAATCAAGGACAATTGCCCAGAGGATCTTTTCACAATCATTATGCGCCGCTTTATGATGCGTTGCGCTGAGAGAATTGCAAAGGATCAGGGTTGTGGAGCTCTTATTACAGGCGAAAGCGTCGGTCAGGTAGCAAGCCAGACTATGCAGGCAATCGCCTGCACCGAAGCTGTTGTAAACGAGCTTCCTCTTTTCCGTCCCCTCATCGGTATGGACAAGGATGAGGTTATTGAAATCTCAAGAAAGATCGATACTTTCGAAACATCAATCCTTCCTTATGAAGACTGCTGCACAGTCTTCACCCCGAAGCATCCCCGTACCCGCCCTCAGCTCCATGTTGTTGAAGAAGCGGAAGGCGTGCTTGATGTTGAAGCTCTTATTGAAGAGGCTTTGAACAATCTTAAATTTATCAACATTTCAGGTGAATGATTTGAAAACTTGCGAAATTATCAGCGTCGGAACAGAGCTGCTTTTAGGTGACATTTTAAATACGGACGCGCAGTTTCTTGCAAAAGAGCTTGCAGCTCTCGGCCTTTCCGTGCTTCATCAGAGCACTGTCGGAGACAATCACGGCAGACTTCTTGAGCTGCTCGGTCAGGCTGCAAAAAGAAGCGATATTATCATCCTTTCGGGTGGTCTCGGCCCGACTCCCGATGACATAACAAAGGAAGTCGCATGTGAATTTTTCGGCAAAGAGCTCGTTCTTCACGGTGAAAGCCTTGAAAGAATGTCCGAATACTTCACAGCAAAAGGCCTCGTAATGCCTGAGACTAACAAAAAGCAGGCTATGCTCCCTGCAGACTGCGTTGTATTCAACAACAATAACGGTACTGCACCCGGACTCGCAATGGAAAAGGACGGCAAACACATTCTCCTTCTTCCCGGCCCTCCGAGAGAGCTTAAACCGATGTTTTTTGAAAGTGCTGTTCCTTACCTGAAAAGATTTTCAGATAAAGTTATTATTTCTCACAATGTGCGCACCTTTGGTATAGGTGAATCTGCCATGTCCGAAACTGTCGCAGACCTTCTCGACTCCCCTAACCCGACCGTTGCACCGTACGCAAAGGACGGAGAAGCACTTCTCAGAGTAACTGCAATGGCAGACAATGAAGCAGAAGCAGAAAAGCTCTGCATTCCTATGATTGAAGAAATCAGATCAAGACTTTCAGACTATATTTACGGCATCGATTACAACAGCATTGAAGAGGCAGTTGTGCCGATGCTCATAGAAAACAACCTAAAGCTCGCAACGGCAGAATCCTGCACAGGCGGACTTATAGGAAAAAGAATAACAAATGTTTCAGGCGCATCAAAGGTCTTTGATTGCGGAATCATTTCTTATTCAAACGAAATCAAGCATCGCATCCTCGGCGTCAGCGAAGAGGCTCTTAACAAATACGGAGCTGTCAGCGCAGAGGTTGCTAAGCAGATGGCAAAGGGTGCGCTGAAAATCAGCGGAGCAGACATTGCCGTTTCCGTAACGGGTATTGCAGGCCCTTCAAGCGACGGCACATCAAAGCCCGTCGGCCTGAGCTACATTGCTCTTGCAGACAAAGAGAATGTCTGGGTAAAGGAGCTTAACACAAGCAGAAAAGACCGTGACTATAATCGCTTTGTAAATTCATCAAATGCGCTTAATATGGTCCGTATGTATATCAACAAAACATTATAAGAGGTGGAAAAACATGGATGAAAATAAGAATCTTGAATTCACCCCCGAAGCAGAAGTAAAAAAGGAAGAATTAATTTCCGAGCCTGCTAAAGAAGAAAAGAAGATTGCTCCCGTGCAGCCTGCAGAGGTTTTGCCTGTAGCTGACGAAGAAGATGACGAGGACGAAGATAATGAGGAAAGTCGTTCAAATGTCGTTTTCGGAGTTATATGTGCATTTTTGTGCGTAGCAATTGCTCTGACATCTATCCTCTCCGTGATGAGAATCAACAAATACCTCAACACTTCAACAGAGGAAACCAAACCTGAGCAACAGCAACAGCAGCAGGTCAGCAACGGATACAATATCTACACACAGATGTTTCCGAAGTATAAAGCTACGAAATACCCTGCAAATATGGCAGCTGACTTCAACTTCCTTTATGCTGCAAACAATGATTTTGTAGGTTGGCTTTACATCCCCGGCACTAATGTAAACACTCCCGTTGTTCAGACTAAAGATAACAACAAGTACCTCAGAAACAACTTCTACGGTTCAAACACAAACTACGGTACAACCTACGCTGACTACAGATGCAACAAAGGTGCAACGCTCAGCACAAACACCGTTCTTTATGGTCACAATATGCCGTCGGGTACTCATTTCTACGATGTTCACCGTTATGAAAATATCGAGTGGTACAAGTCTCATCCGACTATCGAATACAGAACACTTTACGGCACCTATACTTTCCTTGTAAGTAATGTTTTTTATACAACTGCTTCAAGAAAATTTGACGGTGGATATTTATTCAACTATATCTACCCGAACCTCGGACCGAAAAGTATGGGTGGCTTCATCCAGCAGGTCACACAGCGTTCAATTTATACAACAGGAATCGACATCAAACCGACAGATAAGTTTATTACACTTTCAACCTGTACGCACTCTCTTGACGGTGCCTGCGGAACGGACATCGACGGCAGACTCGTCGTAGTCGGCAGACTGATCCGTTACGGTGAATCAGAAAATGTTGATACCTCAAGGGCAAAGTCTAACCCTGACTATCGCCGTCCTCAGATCTGGTACGATAAAAAGGGTAAGACAAATCCGTATGCAAGCTATAACACATGGATACCTTCTAATCAATAATCGAAAGGATGATTAACTATGGCAGAAAACAAGAAACTCAATCCCGAGGAGATTGAAGCAATCGAAATCTCTATTGCTGCCGAGTTAACCAAAAACGACGATATAGTCGATTTTATTCAGCCCAACAGTCTTGAACAGCTCAAGGCCCGTTACGCTGCCGTTGAAGAGGATGAAAATATCCGTAACGAGGGTTTTGAGCCTATAAAAAAAGCAGGTCTCATCAAAAAGCAGCGACCCGAGAGCACAGCTTTCGATTATTTCGCTGCGCCCGTTTCTCCCAAGGACGAAATAAGGACCGATGTGAATTCGCCCCTCTCTCAGGTTTTCGATTCAACAAAAAGTGAGTTTGATGCAGATACAGCTTCTTTCAGCGATATCAGCGCCAGCATCGCTGAGGTGCAGCCGTCATATCCTGAGATATCTTCCAACGAAAAAGAATCTGTTCCGGCAATAAAGGCATCCGACATTCCGACGGAATATATCGGAACTGTTCCACCCGTGGCCGGCATTGATAACGGCACACAGACTAAAGAAGCCACAGCAACAGAATTGCCCGATCTTTCTAAGGAACATATCAGCGGTATGGCACCATTAATCACCAACCGTTACGGTTACAATACACATACACGAGTTATCTATATAGATAACACCGCTGAAGACGGAATTCAGAGAAACAGCGAAGAAGCATTATCTTCAGCATTTTCAGACAACAGCAACCAAAAAAGGAGGTTCTCGCTTTGGACAAAGAAAAAGAAGTAAAATCTTCCGTTGAATATTCTGAAAAGAGAAACTATGAAATTGAACAGCCTGCTCCCCGTGTTGATTATTCAAAATATCTGCAAGGAAATAACAATGAGGAGTTTGCAGAATATTCAAAATACGACATCAAGGAAGAGCCGGAAGCGAACAATCTCGTAACTGCTAAAGATATAAGCAAATCTTTTTTCAACACAGCAAGACGCAGTCTTCTTGCGATTGCGCTGATGGTTTTCATCGCAGCATCAGCGTATCTCGTTTACGACCTTGTAATTCTTCCATATAAGCACAGCAAGATGCTTGAGGACACTAAGGTAGACGAAGGTAACACTGCAACCACTCAGCTTCCGGACACAGGAGAGGTTATCCTCGATAAATACAGTGCCCTTCTTAATATGAACGAAGATTTCGTAGGCAAGCTTATAATCGATGCAACCGGTGAATCGGGAATCAATGTCGTACAGGCTGACGATAACTACGAATATCTTAAAAAGGGCTTTAAAGGTGAAAGCTCAAAGTACGGCACTCTCTTTGTAGACTACCGTAACAACATCAAAAAATTTGATACAAATACAATCATCTACGGTCATAATATGCGAGACGGTACTCAACTCGGTGCTTTGAGTCTTTACTCGGATATTGAAAATTATAAAGATTTCCCGACAATCAAATTCAACACGATTTATCGCGATTATGAATGGAAAATTTTCGCTGCTTTTATTTCAAACGGTGAAAAAGAACAGGATAACGGCTACGCCTTTCCCTATCTGACAACCAACTTTTCATCCGACGAAAAGTTTCTTGAGTTTATTGAAGAGGTAAAATCCCGTTCATTCTATACAAACGAAGCTGTTGACATCGTTCCCGGTGACAAAATCCTTACCATTTCAACCTGCGACACAGTCTTTGAAGATGCCCGCTTCGTTGTTATGGCCCGTCTTGTTCGAAATGGTGAAAGCGCCGATGTTGATGTTTCGAAAGCAATCGTCAACGAAAATCAGCGTTTCCCTCAGGCGTGGTACGATGTCAAAGGAAAACGCAATCCGTTCAAAAACGCAAGTAAGTTTTCAGACGATAAGGAGTAATACCAATGGATATAAGACTTTTCTCCTTGTGTAAACAGGAAGACCCTAAAATAGAATCAGGCAAAAAGAATATACTTAAATGCGTAAAAAGCTTTTTCCCCCAGTGTGAAAATTTTATGCCCTTTACCTCGCAAAAAAGAATGCTTCTCGCTGTCGGTCAGAGCCTTCGCTCGGCAGATATTGTTATCATTGCCGTGCAGAACAATATGTATAACGCAACAAAGCGTCTCCTCTCAGATGCTCTCGGTTTTAAACTGATGAAAAAAAATACGGTTTTCAATGTTCTCAACCCATTATATGAGTCAGGCAAAATCAAGCAGGCAACCCTTGGTGCAAACATTTTCTTCCCTCAGGGTGCAACGCTCCTTCCGACCGAAAGCATGATCAACTGCGGTTTTGTTTTAGCTGCAGGTTCTCAGTGCATTATCTACCTTCCTGTTGAGGAGCCATATTCAAACGAGGTTATTTTCGGTTCACTTTACGACTTTTTCGCTTCCGTCTGCGATGACGAAGCTGTTACAAAAAGAGGAATTCAGACCAGGCACAGAGAAATCATCAAAAGAACAGCAGATAAGCTTGACATAGATGGCATAAAAATAGCTTTTAACCATTCTCAGGCTTCTGCAATGATAGAAAAAATTTCTGCCGATATTTCGTCGAAGCATTGTTTTACATTCAGACCCCAGAACGCTTATGCAGAAATAACAGACAGTGGAATTGCAGAAGAGGCAAGGTCATTGAGAGAATCTGAATTTGCACCATACGGTGTATCATTTTCTGAAATTAGCTTCAATCAGAAAGCCGAAAGAATCCTCAAAGTCGCAATCGCTGACGAAAGTGGAACCGATATCTGCACATTTTTCGCAGAAGAAAATGAGCCTGATGAAGAATTCATTGCAGACTGTGTTGACAAAACAATGCTTATGCTTTATAACTACGAGAATTTCGGAGATAAAAAAGCTTCTCCCGATGTATCTACCAAGAAAGACCAGATACTTCGCAAGCATATGTTTTATATTGCAGCCGGTGCCGTCGGCGCATCAACGGTTATCGGTACTCTTCTTGCTATATTCTTATAAACCCGAAAGGATGAACACTTATGAAACGCATTTTATCTCTAATTCTGGCAGCAGCACTTGCTCTTTCGTTCTGCACAATATCTTTTGCGGCACCACGCGGAGACATTAACGCAGACGGAAAGGTAAACTCAAGCGATGCTCTTCTTGTTTTGCAGTATGCTGTCGGCAAGATCAAAAACATTGACTCTTCTGCCGATGTCAACGGTGACGGCAAAATAAATTCAACAGACGCTCTTATTATCCTTCAGATTAGTGTCGGAATCGTTTCCGATGCAAAGTACAAGGCAAAATTCACTCTCAAAGCAAAAGTAAACGGCAAGAATTACGCATCAGGTGATGTGATTTCCGTTAAACCCGGTGATACTGTTGCAGTTACGCTTTCTCTTTCAAACAATTACTACACAGGTTCGACAAGCGCACAGATTTATTATAACAAAAACATCTTTTCATCCGCTCCTTCTGCTCAATTCAATAACGAAGGCAGATTATACAACACAGTAGGTAAAAGTTACTGCACATTCAGAGACTGGGACGGCATCGCTGACGATGTTAAAAAGAGCTGCTGGCCTGATTACAGCGAAGCAAAACTTGCTGAATTCAAAGAAAACCACAAGTTCCTCCGAATCACAATGTCACCTAACATTATGATGGCTGATGAGGTTGAAAAGAACATTAATGAAGACCTTGTAATAGTTCATTTCACCGTCAGCAAATCAGCTGTCAAGGGAACAACCGGACAGATAATCATCCCTATCGAATCAAGAAGAACGAAGCAATTCCTTAACGGTCATCTTATGTGTGCAGTTCATGAATCTGCAGATATTACAAGCAAATCAAGCGTATATCTTGACGACCTTGCATACGATTGTTCAAAGGCAGTTCTCAACTTTAAAGTTGCATAATTCACTTGACTTTAAATCAAAATTTTGATTTAATATTATAAAAAACAGGAGGTAATTTTTATGAAAAATCTCAAAAAAGCTTTGTGTATTGTTTTGAGTGTAATCATCGCAATGTCATTTACAATGATCGGTGCTTCAGCTCAGGCAGCAGACTACACAATCATCAACCCCTACAGCGAAGTCATCTGGACAGGTGATAATGCATGGGATGCTTACAAGGGCACTATCCATTCTCACACTACATACAGCGACGCTGAAGATACTCTTCCCGTTATGGTTAAAGAGTACTACAACCAGGACTATGATTTCCTTGCAATCACTGACCATGGTATCACAGGTGTAGACTGGGACAAAGCTCCTGACACACAGCTCCTTTACACATATCAGTGGCTCATCGGCAACCCGTATGAGCACCTCACCACAGAAGAGTACGAGGCTATCAAGAATGGTACATATCCTCTCTACGACGGTACACAGAGAGGCGAAGGTCTTCTTCCCGTTCTCGGCGGTAATGAATTCAACCACTTCTCTCTTACCAAGAACCATGTTAACGGCTTCTTCCTTCCGGGTACAACTGGCAGCGGCTATGCAGGTGCTGAAAACGAGCGTGGCTTTGAGCAGGTAATCAAATTCATCGAAGAAAACGGTGGCATTTCACACATCAACCATCCCGGTGACTGGCTCGACTCTAACTCAAACCCCGATGTAGTAAACGATCCTGAACAGATCAAATTCTTCGGTGATCTCCTTCTCAAGTATGATTCATGCCTCGGTATGGAAGTTTTTAACGAGAGAAACGGCACAACAGGTTACGACAGAATCCTTTGGGATAACCTCCTTATGTATTGCCTTCCCTATGGCAAAAATGTTATCGGCTACAGTAACACTGACGCTCATTGGACAGATACAGTTGACTCTTCCTTCAGCGTATTTATGATGGAAGAAAACACTGTTGACAACATTAAAAAGACAATGCAGAACGGTGCATTCTTTATGGTTACAAGAAAGATCCGTCCCAACGATTGGATCGGTCCTGAAGAAGAAATCGATGTAATGAATCAGGGTCTTCCCTACCCGATGTTCACAAACATTGCTGTTAACGGTCATACAATTTCTGTAAGCGCTGCAGACAGCGACAGAATCCAGTGGATCGCTAATGGTAAGGTTATCAAGGAAGGTCCTATCAATGCTGAAAACCTTACAATCGACCTTGATGCAATCGAAGGTTCAGAGAACTTCCAGTATGTAAGAGCTGAGCTTTATGGTGAAGGTGGTCTTACACTTACACAGGCTTTCGTAATTGACAACGGTGCAGAAAAGCTCGAATTTGTTGCTGAAGTACCTACTTTTGCAGAGAAATTCTCAGCATGGTTCAAAGGAACAAAACTCTGGGCAATCATCATCGAAATCATAAGATTGTTCTGATAACAGACTAACAAATAACCCCTTGCAGTTCAAATGAACTGCAAGGGGTTTAACTTATGCTGTCACAAGTCCGTACTGAACAAATATTGTCGCAATTGCGAAATAGATCAGAAGCGTTATAACGTCAACGATAGTAGTAATCATCGGTCCTGCCATAAGCGCAGGGTCAAGATGAAGAATCTTTGCAAGTATCGGCAAAGAACAACCGATTGCTTTTGCAACAATAACTGCAACTGCCATCGCTATAGAAACGACAATGAAGGTGTTGCTTTCAATCGCACTTCCCGTTACAAGCTTTGTTATCCACATTCTGCCGTAGTTTGCAACCGCAAGAACGATACCACAAAGCACAGCAACACGGATTTCTTTCCAAAGAACCTTGAAATAATCTTTGATTTCGATATCACCAAGAGCGATACCACGGATAACGAGCGTCGATGTCTGGTTACCGCAGTTACCACCCGTACCCATAAGCATGGGGATTGCCGCCGTCAGACCTATTATAAACGGAAGCTTTGCTTCAAAGCCTTCGATAATCAAACTCGTAAAAGTTCCGCAGACCATCAATATGAGAAGCCATACGATTCTGTTTTTGAACATCGAGAAAACGCTCGTTTTAAGGTACTCATCCTCTGACGGTAAAAGAGAAGCCATCTTTTCAAAGTCTTCGGTATTTTCATCTTCGATAACGTCAACGATATCGTCGATTGTAATGATACCGACCAATCTTCCTTCCTTATCGACAACAGGGACTGAAAGAAGGTCGTATTTCTTTGCAATGTCTGCAATCTCTTCCTGGTCATCAAGTGTATGAACGAAGATAAGCTGGTTATCGTCATACATAATGTCTTTTACGATTGTATCCTCAGGAGAAACGATAAGCCTTCTGAGAGGTACTGTACCAACGAGCTTACGCTTACCGTCCGTACAATAGCAGGTATAAATTGTTTCCTTATCAAGAGCCGTCGCACGGATCTGCTCTATCGCCTGCTTTACCGTATAATTCTCGGGGAAGGACACCATCTCAATTGTCATAATGCTTCCCGCTGAGTTTTCAGGATACTGTAAAAACTTATTTATAAGATTTCTTGTGTTGCTGTCTGTCTGAGCAAGAACACGGGTAACAACATTTGCAGGAACCTCTTCAAGAAAGTCGACAGCATCATCGATGAACATATCTTCCATAAGGAAAGAAAGCTCTTTATTGGTAATAGCGTTAACTATGTTTGTTCTGATTTCATTGTCAAGATAAGCAAAAACATCAGCCGATGACTGCTTCGGCAACAAACGGAACAGGCGAACCTGCTGCTCCTCTGACTCAAACTCTTCCATCAAGGAAGCAATGTCGACAACGTTCATTTCGCTGAGCATCTCTTTGATTGCAGAGAACTTGTTGCTTGCAAGCATCTTGCTGATGACTTCAACCATTCTATCCATTTGAATACACCCCTTTTAGGCGACAAAGCTACCATCCGCAGGGGCTACGGGTCATTTCGTGAAAACTGACGCACCTACGGCAATATCTTCGCCACATATTGATTTTAAATAAAATTCAGCTAAAAATCGTTGCCCGTAACTACCGTCACTACTCACAGAAATTCACCTCTTTAAAAACAGATTATTGCAGAATATTTTACCCTAATATTTTAAACCCATAAAAAAGCGATGTCAACCCTTATTTTAAAAAATGCCAAAAAAGACTCACGCCTTTCGGTGTGAGTCTTTGATGATTTTATCTTATTTTGCAAGGTTTGCCTTAGCCACCTCGTGTTGTACCTTCGCGCTTCCTTTCATATTCCTAAATGCTTTTTTTGGAAAATTCACCCATAATAAAAATCTCACTATTAATTCTTACCGATCAGCAGTCGTCTGACCGCGTCTTCAGCTTACGGCTTCATTATATCTATGCATTATTTTTAAAATATTCGAAAAGGATTTATTTATATCTTATATCTATTAGTATTCGTATTCGATCCAGTGACCCACACTGCCATCAGCGTTGAAGTGTGTCATCTTTGTCTTATTGCCGTTGGCATCGTATTCGTATTCATTCCAACCACTCACACTGCCGTCAGCATTGAAGCCCGTCAGCTTTGTCATATTTCCGTTGGCATCGTGTTTATATTCAATCCAAGCACTCACACTGCCATCAGCATTGAAGGACATCTGTTTCGTCATATTATTATTAGCATCGTATTCGTATTCAAACCCACTGTCCACACTGTCGTCAGTTTTGAAGAGCGTCTCCTTTATCTTATTGCCGTTGGCATCGTATTCATATTCATTCCAATAATCAACACTGCCATCAGCATTGAATTTCGTAAGCTTTGTCATATTTCCGTTGGCATCATATTCGTCTTCAAACCAATAAGACACACTGCCGTCAGCGTTGAATTCCGTCATCTTTGTCTCCTTGCCGTTGGCATCGTATTCGTATTCATACCACCAACCCACACTGCCATCAGCCTTGAAGTGCGTCTCCTTTATACAATTGCCGTTGGCATCGTATTCGTATTCCCGCAAACGCCACACACTACCATCAGCATAAAAGCCATTATCCTTTGTCATATTTCCGTTGGCATCGTATTTGTATTCATTCCAACGCTTCACACTGCCATCAGCATCGAAGTACGTCTCCTTTAATGGTTTGGGTTCATCATCTTTCTGAGAATTGCTGTTTCCTTTGTTATTACCATTTCCGTTGCTGTTATTATTGCCGTCAGACTTACTTTCTGAATCTATGGCTGAGGTCATTGTTGAGTTGCTGTCTTTTTTCTCATCTTTATCCTTGAGAAGGAAACCCGGAGCAACAAAAGCTGTTATGCAGAATGCCACTACGGCAACAACTGAAACTGCAGAAGTAATAATAGCAATAAGTGCTTTATTGCTTTTCTTTGGAGCAGGTTTCTGAGGTGCTGCCTGCATACGGGGTGCTGCAGGTGCCTGAGGTCTCGCAGGGGCTGCTGCAGGTCGCTGAGGCATAGGCTGCTGCGCTACTGGTGAGCCGCACTTTGCGCAGAATTTCATATTCGGAGCTAACGGAGTTCCGCATTTCGGACAAATCATAAATTTAACCTCCTGAGAGTTAATTTTCTTTGCAATATCTGTATTGTACCATAAAACAGCGGCATTGTGTAATTTTAATTTTACTTTTATTTGTATTTTAGAAAAAAACAGCCCGTACCGAAGTACGAGCCGTTGGTTTTTATCTTATTTTGCAAGGTTTGCCTTGAGGTTAGCAAGCTGAGCTCTGAGCTCTTCGGGAAGCTTGTCGCCAAACTTCTTGTAGTGCTCTTCGATTTCTGCTGCTTCCTTCTCCCATGTTTCCTTGTCAACTGTAAGGATATCCTTAAGAGTATCCATATCCATATCGAGGTCTGTAAGGTCGATGTCTTCAGGCATCGGAACATAACCGATAGCTGTTTCTGTTGCATCTGCCTTGCCTTCGCAACGCTCAAGGATCCAGTTAAGAACACGCATATTGTCGCCAAATCCCGGCCAGATGAAGTTGCCTTCGTCGTCTGTACGGAACCAGTTAACGTTGAAGATCTTCGGAGCATTCTCGCCGAGCTTCTTGCCCATATCAAGCCAATGCTGGAAGTAGTCAGCCATATGATAACCGCAGAACGGAAGCATAGCCATCGGGTCACGACGAACAACGCCTACTGCACCTGCAGCTGCAGCTGTTGTTTCAGAAGCCATAGCTGAACCGATGAATACACCGTTTTCCCAGCTCTTTGACTGGTAAACAAGCGGAGCACACTTAGCACGACGGCCGCCGAATACGATTGCAGAGATCGGCACGCCTTCACCCTTATCAAACTCAGGAGAGATGCAGGGGCAGTTGATTGCCGGAGCAGTAAATCTTGAGTTCGGGTTTGCACCGTAAGTTGACTTGTCAGCCTTGTTGAACTTTGACGGATCCCAGGGATTGCCGATCCAGTCGTTTGCGTTTGTCGGGAGATCCTTGTTGAGGCCTTCCCACCAAACTGTATTATCTTCAAGGTTATGAAGCACGTTTGTGAAGATTGTGTTCTTCTTTGTTGATTCGAGAGCGTTGAAGTTTGACTTCTCGTTTGTACCCGGTGCAACGCCGAAGAAACCGTTTTCAGGGTTGATAGCATAGAGTCTGCCATCCTTACCTATTCTCATCCAAGCGATGTCATCACCGATTGTCCATACCTTGTAGCCCTTCTCCTTGAGGTATGCAGGAGGAATAAGCATAGCGAGGTTTGTCTTACCGCAAGCTGAGGGGAATGCTGCTGCGATGTACTTAACTTCGCCCTGAGGATTCTCAAGACCGAGGATAAGCATATGCTCAGCCATCCAGCC
>JAZORX010000109.1:0-7245 GCA_045656845.1 Acutalibacteraceae bacterium
AGTCATATTTTCTGCAAGCAAATCTATAACAGAACAGATCCCGCAAGGTATCGGCGCTCCCAACTATAAATGAACCCGGGGGACGGAGATGTGTGTTGAGACTTAACACGCATTTCCATTCTCTGTGCTACGCGAATCTTATCATACGTGGCGAATTCTTGATTAGAAGAACTTGCAAAAGAATGTGTTTGTGGTAAAATAGAGAGAAAAGGAGGCTGATCGAGTGGATTTTTGCAAATTTACAAATGCTGCTTCGGTTTTAAAAGAGACGGGAACGAATATTCGTCCCATATTTCAAGCAAATGAGATTTTAAGTGTAGAGCAGATTCAGGAGCTTTGCAGATTGGATGCTGCGGTGCAAACTACGAATCCGAAAATTATTCTTGATTGTCTTGAAGCAGGTTTGACCGATCTTTATTTTGACTGCGGCGGCAGCGATGACGAAACATTGACTTCACTTTACGGAAAATGTCGCTTCATCGCACGCAGCAAAGCAGATATCAAACAGCTTGATCGTATCGCTGCACCGTTTTTGCAGCCGGGATATTTGGAGTCGATCGCAATTCAGTTCACAAACACGTCTGACGAGCTTGCGTTTACGCCAAATAACGTTCCGGAGTTTTCTCGTTGGATTCGATTCTCGCAGAATTTAGCAGTGCGAGGCATTTTCATCGATATCGAGGATGATTTTGCGGAAAACGCAAAGCAAAATTACAGTCTGATCAAAAAGCTCCGTTCGGACATGCCGTGCTTATTCACCTATTTTTGCTTCAGCGGTCTGTTAACGCCTTTGGCAGACGGCGATCAAGAACTGCTACAATCGCTCAAGATTGTCGATTCGTTGAACGACACTTCACTCTACGCTTGCTTCTATATCAAATAAGAAAAGCACCCGAGCTCGGGTGCTTTTCCTTATTATCAGATGCCCTTTTCTTCCAAGAAGTCCTTCAGAAGATTCATGCAAACCGTCTTGCGGTACTCAGCGGAGACACGGCCACGGGTGAGAACCATCTTGTCGCTGTAGGCCTTCAAAAGAGCCTGCTTTTCGGCCTTAGCCTCTTCCAAGGTCTTACCAATGAGGTTTGCTTCCAAATCCTTGAAACGAAGGACAGTATCGGCAACTGCGCCGAAGGCTGCTGCGAAGCGGACGATCTTGCCCTCTGCTACATCCAAGAGACCTGCGAAGGAAACACGGGAGATCGCCAAAGCATTTCTGCCGCCGACCTTCTTGTAGTAGAAGTTATCCAAATTCTTGGGCAGCAGAATTTCTGCAATGATCTCGTTTGCGGCGAGATCAAGCTTCTTTCTGCCGAGGTAGAACTTATCGATCTCAACGATGCGCTCGCCGCCAACAGACAGCAGACGGAGCTTTGCATCAGCGACAAAGTTAATCAGAACGGAGTCTGCCTTGGCAGAGCCGTTGCCGATGTTGCCGCCGAAAGTACCTGCGTTGCGAATGGCAGGAGCAGCAATGCGAGAAATCGCTTCCTTCATAAGCTGCGGAACCAAATCAGATGCCAATGCCTCAGTAAAGGTAACAGCGGAGCCGATGCGGATATAATCAGCATCTTCACCGATCGTGCGCAGCTCAGGGAGCTTGCCGAGGAAGAGGTAGGAAACGCCTTTGCGATTTTCGACCATCAGGTCGGTACCGCCTGCGTAGGGAACGAGAGAATGCTCATTTATCAGCTCTAAAGCCTGAGCCAAATTCTCAGGAACAAAACCGTTTACCATAAACCGTTACCCTCCTTTGCAGCATTGGAAATAGCAGTTACGATGGCGTTATAGCCGGTGCAACGACACAGATTACCGGAGATACCGGTACGGATGTCTTCTTCGGTAGGGTTGGGGTTGGCTGACAAAATGCACTCGGCAGCCATGACCATACCCGGAATGCAGAAGCCGCACTGAACAGCGGAAACTTCCGCAAATGCCTTATCCAGCACCGTAAAACGCTCGGTTTCACGATAACCCTCCAAGGTGATGATGGTGCTTCCCTGCACTGCGCCCATTGCGACACAGCAGGAGTTCATCAGCTTGCCGTCCATGATGACGGAGCAAGCACCGCATTCGCCCTCTTTGCATCCGCACTTAACAGAAGTGCAACGATAGGTGTCACGCAGGACATCCAAAAGGCGGTCGGCTGCGCTGCCTGCGTAGCTGACTTCTTTTCCGTTGAGGATAAACTTAATATCGTTCATTATGCTTCCTCCTTAAACAGTGCTTTGATGGTATCTTCTGCGGTGAAGGGGGCGTGATACAGACGGTGGTCGCCGCCGAGAGCCTGCTCAACTGCCGCAACATAGGCAGGGGCTGCACCGACCAGAGGTAATTCGCCTGCGCCCTTTGCTCCGTAAGGCCCGAAGGGATATTCTTCCACATGGAGCTGGCACTTCATTTCGGGCACATCCACGCTGGTGGGGATCAGGTAATCCGAGAAAGAATTATTGCGGATGCGGCCCTTGTTATCATAGTTCATAAATTCCGTCGAGGCATAGCCGATGCCCTGCAGGAAGCCACCATCCATCTGACCCATAACAACATTATAGTCAATGGGAGTGCCGACATCGAAGGAAGCGTATGCGCCGAGGATCTTGGTGATGCCGGTGTAGGTATCGACCTCGACCTCGATGGCCTGCGTACCCCAAGCGTAGGTGGGATATGCGTCACCCTGGAACTTATCGAGATAGAACGGGATCATAAAATCAGGCTCAACAAACTTCTCTTCGACCATCTGATCTTTGCCGTCCTCCCAGATAGTGCGCAGCTTGATGGCCGCTCTGCGGAGCAGTTCGCCGACCGTCATCAGAGAACGAGATGCAGCGGTAGGACCGGAGTCTGGCACACGGGAGGTGTCGGGATGGTCATAGAATACCTTTTCCAAAGGCAGGTTCAGCTCGTGAGCAACGATCTTCGGGAAGGTCGTGCGCAGACCCTGACCGATTTCAGCATTGGCTGCAAGAATTTCGACGGTTCCGTCCTTGTACTTGCGCAGGCGGACGACAGCCTTGATCTTCTCACGCTCGCCAGAGCCGGTGAATCCTGCACCGTGGAAATGTGCGGAGAAGCCGATGCCCTTGCGATAGCGGCCGGTCTGGGGCTTGGAATATTCCTTGTGCTTTCTGCGCAGGTCGCAGGCCTTGTCGACCTCGTCGATCATTGCAGGCAGCGGTACAGGGAAATGATAGATGCCGGAAGTGGAGGTTCTGTCCCCCTGCTTTACCAGATGTGCTTCTTTGAACTCAATGGAGTCAACACCCAGATCCTTTGCGATGTGATCCATAATCATTTCAACAGCAAAGAAGGTCTGCGGTGCGCCGAAACCACGGTATGCACCGTTGGGAGTGGTGTTGGTCTTGTAAGCTCTGCCGTGAACATACAGATTTTCGATGTTGTAAACGCCGTCGGCGCAGATAAGGCCACGCTGCAAAACAACGGGAGTCAGAGTGGTGTATGCACCTGCGTTGAACTTGACATCAATGTCCATTGCAGTAACTCTGCCATCCTTGACAGCGACCTTGTAGGTGCACACAGAGGGATGGCGCTTGGAGGTGAACTCTAAGTCTTCACGTCTGCCAAACACGCAGCGCACGGGCTTGCCGATCTTCTTGGCAGCAACTGCCACCTGGCAGCCCAAGAGGGACGGGAAGCCTTCCTTGCCGCCGAAGCCGCCACCGGTAACGTCCTGATGTACGTGCACATCAGCAGGGCCGCAGTTCAAAACGCGCATAACTGCGCCGTGGACGTAGTATGCACACTGTAAAGAGCCGTGAACAAACATTCTGCCGCCCTCTTCGGGCACAGCCATCATACCCTGCGTTTCAAGATAGGTTTGATCCTGATATCCGGTCTCAAACTCTTCGATATAGACCTTGTCAGCCTGCGCAAAAGCCTCATCCAGATCGCCCTTGCCGTATTCGTAGTTGAAGAATACTTCTTCGGCGGTGCGCAGATCAAGAACCGGCTCGAGTTCTTCGTAAACGACCTCGGTCTTCGACAAAATCTCTTCACAAATTGTTTCATCGGGGCCACAGACCATGCCGATGGGCTCGCCGATGTACTCTACGGTTTCTCTTGCGAAAACGGGGCAGTCATCCAAAACCATGTTGACATTATTGTCGCCGGGGATATCGTTGCGGTCAACATAATAGTAGCCGTCGGGAAGCTCCGGCACCTTGACATCCAACAGCTTGGCTCTTGCCAGCTTGGAACGAAGCAGCTTGCCGCAAAGAACACCATGCTTGTCAACGTCGCATACATAAATGCTTTGACCCGACATTTTGGGGGTATGATCTTTCTTTACGACAGATCGGGAAATGTTTTCCATTTAAGTTCCTCCTTTTGATTTATATCGATTGATACAAGAAAAATATTGCTCAAAAGTATCTAAATCCGTCCAGCAGCCAATATCATCAACTGCGACGGTCTCGATCGATGATTCGTGAAGCTTCCAGAAGCCTCTGAGTCCGCACTCGCCGTTATAGTTCAGTATTTCAGGGATAAAACGGCTGTCGATCAGCGGCGGATGCTTGCGGTATCCTTCCAGCGTCGGGAAAGTAATTGCGGCATGCGTCTCCGGCATTGCTCGGTAGACCGCCAAAAAGGTTTCTTTTGCAACCACAGGCATGTCGCCCGGTAGCAGGAAAAATGCATCGCACTCCGGCATCGCGGAAATGCCGATCTTAATAGACGTGAACATATCGGTGCTTGCGTAGTCGGGATTGTAGACCATTGTGACAGTATCTCCGACATAGCGGCTGCGCAGGATCGCCTCCAAATCCGCGCCTTTGTGGCCCAAAACAACCACAACTCGGTTGATTCCTGCAAGAAGCATGGAATCGATAGAGTTCTCTATCAGTGTTTTCCCCCGCAAGGGCATCAGCGGCTTAAAATCACCCATTCTGCTGGATAAGCCTGCCGCCAAAATCAAGCCGTTGATTCGTTTTGCTTTCATGACAAACTCTCATCTGCGCATAGTACGACACGGTAGTTCGTACACCACACGCCCAAAGCTGCAAGCCACGCAGCCTTCGGAGCAGCATTTTCGATCAATGCGCTATGCAAATCAGACGCATTTTCCGCATTGGGCAAAGAAAGGTTCTGACCGCCAATGCTGACGACGATTCGATTTTCCTGCAACTGTGCCGTTGCAATGACATTGCTCGGTGTTGTTTGTTGCAAAATGAGGGTTTCCATCTCGTCAAGCACATCGGTCCTCTTTGCGATCAACAAACACAGAAGGGTTTTGTGAGAAAACAATGACTCAATGCCAAACTCTTGGGCGCTGATCAGATCAACGTAGTCCTCGTGATCGTAAAGCGCTTCCAAGGGAAGCTGCTCCGGATATGTATTGTCCGTTGCGAAAATCGGTTTTGCATAAACTGTGGTTACAGCAGAAAATGTATGATCGTTACAATGACCGCTCATAAACATACTCCTTAAAATTATATTATTAAATTTTTCTCAATATCCAAATTCTTTCTAAAAAGAACTCGCAGAAAAAAGCAAGATAAACTTGTTCAAACTGCTACATTAACCCTTTTTTCTTGAAAAATTCATCAAAAGCTTCCTGCGAACATTGGCGCATTTTCATTTCAAAAAGCTGATACGCCTGTATCAACTCACGACCTTTTTCGGTTAAAATGGTATGCCCGCCTCTGCTGCCGCCGTGCTTGCGCTCGATGATCGTGTAACCGACCTCTTGATCCAGACGGTTGAGCATGATCCATGCATTGCCGTAAGCAAGTCCTGTCATCTTACACGCACGTTTTACCGATTGCATATCTGCAATCAAAAGCAGCAACAATTTTAATCGGTGTTCAAAAATCACGGATTCTTTTTCGATGCTGATCTTAATTCCCGGGTTCAGCATGGAATGATTGTGCTTTTTCAGATGGTTATTGAGCTGCTCCTGATCGTGAATGCTCATCAGGACGCCCTCATCATCCACTTCGACACGACATTCGCCGCCGATCGTTCGGATAGCTCCTCGCAGACCGTCGTCGCCGGTATAGCTCAAGATTTCGGGGATTACATTGTTGTCAATGACAACCGGATGACCGCCTTTCCCAAGGCACGAAGGACGAACGACCCGCCCTTCGTGCGCAAGCAACTCTTTTAGCGTTTCCGGTGAAAACATCGGCGTGTTCACAGGCGTAAAGACGACCTTTTCGCATTTATCCTTCAGATAAGAAAGACCGAGCTTTACCGAAGAAAACAGCTCCGGCGCATCGCACTGCTCATGGCGCAGGAAAATGACCCCCAAGGAAGCAAGCTGGTGGGTGACCTCCACCTCGTCTGTTCCTGTGACGACTACGATCGGAAAAACACCAGCTCGCTGCAGAATCAAAACGATTCTTTTAATAATGGAAATGGAGCCGATTTGCAGTAACGGCACCGCATCTTTTTTGCTTGCAGCCGCAATAATTCCGCCGACTTCTCCAAATTTCACGCCACATTCTCCTCATGACCGTTATTTTTTTAATAATATCACGCTTTGTGTGTTTCTTGCAAGTTCTTCTTCATAATACATCGTTATCATAAATAACCACCTGTAGTTTTTGCTCAATCAAGTTACACACCTTTAGATCATCATAATATTGCAGAAATGTCACTTGATTATTGAAATCCGCCGGGCAGCTTTTGGGGCTGCTCGGCGGATTGGTGCGTTTGGGGTGGGTTATTTCAATTCTTGGACAAGGCGGAGGGCGAGTTTGATGCCGGTGATGAAGCCGGAGAGCTCGTGTTCACGGCAGAGAGCGCAGATAGGGTAGAGGATGGTATCCATTTCTTCTAAGTTTTTGCTGTTCATGGCTTGGTAGAGGGCTTTGTAGGCAGATTTGATTTGGGCGGTGTCGGTGTTGTTGCATTCGGTGTAGACCTCGTAGAGGAGGGACAGAAGGTCGTTGCCGTTGCCGAGGTTGGGGTGTTCGGACATGACCAAGTCGGTCAGGGATTTGATGTATTGCTCCATCATTGGTAGATCACCTCCGAGAGGACGATTTCTTCGGCGGTGTGACGGATAGAGTTCATGGATCTGACCCATTCCATTTCGTCTTGGGCTTTGAGGTCTTCGGTAATGCCGTGGGTGTTTGCAAGCTGTTTGATCAGGCGGTTGTACATTTCCTGTGCGGTGCGGTTGATTTCTGCAAGATAGCTGTGCAAGGTGCCGCTTCGGATAAATTCCCGGTATGCGGAGGGGCTATGGGTGCGGAGATAGGTCAGGTGCCGTATACCCCAAGTGCC
>JAZORX010000110.1:0-11933 GCA_045656845.1 Acutalibacteraceae bacterium
ATAACCCTTTGCGGCAACTGTTGCAGCAAGGTTTACTGTTGATGTTGTTTTACCAACACCGCCTTTTTGATTAACAACTGCAATTGTTTTAGCCATTTTAATACTTCTCCATAAAAATTTATGGATTTTATTATATCACAAACATTTATGAAATTAAAGTATAAATACATATTTTTTTGAAAAACATTAATGTTTCACGTGAAACATCAGCTTCTCTCCCCTGTTTTACGCCTGACCGGCAGGTTTATCTATCCTTACCGTGTATTCTATATATGTATCCGTTTCGTTTTTTGTAGCTTTTGCGCTTATTCCGCTTTTTCTCATTGTGGTTACGGCATGGTTCAATGTGTTTATAAATATCCGTATATCCTTAAAAACCATTACCCTCTTTCCTTTTTTCTCTTTCTCGCCCGATTTTGTGAGAATATCGCAGATAAGCTGCTCCGTTGCGCTTACAGTCAGACCTTCTTCAACTATTGTATCAATCACCTGCTCCATAAGCTCTACCGTCGGCAGGCGCAGCAAAGCTCTTGCATGGCGCTCAGATAAGCCGAATATCGTTATATTGTACCTTACTTCGTCCGGCAGACGCAGAAGCCTGAGTTTATTGGATAATGTCGGCTGAGATTTGCCAAGCTTACGGGATACTTCCTCCTGAGAAAGACCGAATCCTTTTATAAGCCTTTCAATAGCCATTGCTTCTTCAAAAAAATGAAGATTTTCTCTTTGCAGGTTTTCTATAACAGCGAGAATTGCCGAGCTTTCGTCGCTGATATCAATTATAATCGACGGAATTGCAGAAATACCTGCCATTTTGCAGGCACGAAGTCTGCGTTCGCCCGAAATCAGCTCATATCTGCCGTTTTCCTTGCTTCTGACGGTTATCGGCTGCAAAAGCCCGTTATAATGGATGCTTTCTGCCAACCCTTCAAGATCATCCCAGTTAAAGCTCTTTCTGGGCTGATGTGGGTTTGGTTGAATCATTCTTGCAGGAATAAGAACAACCTCGTTGCTTCTTTTTAATTTATTCTGGTTTTTAAGCATAAAAAACCTCCCTTATGATTTGCCAAGTATACCTTAGCATTCATAAGAGAGATTTGTCTATTATTTTTCATTTACCAAAAATGACGGTGATTTCTTTTTAATTACATTATGCGAGTGGTTTTTTAGAAATCTGTGCCGAAGCCCGTGGATATTTTGGCGGAGTTTGCGATATTTTTTTAGTAATAATTATGCATCTTTCTCCGCAATTATCAATATTAAGGTGGCAGATCTTCTCAACCTTACCGCCAAGAAGCTTTATTGCGCCTTTTGCACTGTCAAGCTCTTCATCAGCCTTTGCAGCCTTCATGGGAGCAAAAACACCACCAACTTTGACAAACGGCATACAATATTCGCTCAGAGTGTTCATATTTGCAACTGCACGAGCCGTTACAAGGTCAAATTTTTCACGGTACTGATTATCTTTTCCTGCAAGCTCAGCTCTTGAATGAAGAATATCAGCATTAAGTCCGATTTTATCAAGAACATCTGCAATAAAGTTAAGTCTCTTGTTTGTACCGTCCATAAGGGTTATTTTAATATCAGGACGGGCAATAAGCAAAACAACACCCGGAAAACCTGCACCTGTGCCGACATCTATAACTTTTGCTCCTTCTTTAAGGTCAACAACAGTTAAAAGACTTAAAGAATCAACAAAATGTTTGTAGAGAACCTCGTCAGGTTCCGTTATTGCTGTAAGATTAAGAGTCTTATTTGTTTCAATAAGCATCTGAGCGTATGTATCGAGCCTTTCGAGAGCGATATCATCAAGCTCAATACCAATTTTTGCAGATTCTTCTTTTAAAAGAGATTTATTAATCATTACGGCACTCCTTTTCAAGATAAATAAGCAAAACTGAGATGTCTGACGGGCTAACGCCTGATATTCTTGAAGCCTGACCGATATTGTGAGGTCTGATCTTTGCAAGCTTTTCTCTTGCTTCAAGGCGCAGACCGTGGATTGAGCTGTAATCCGTATCTTCAGGAAGCTTTTTAACCTCAAGACGGTGCATTTCGTCAACCTGAGCCTGCTGACGCTTTATGTAACCTTCATATTTGATATCAATTTCGACCTGCTCGAATATTTCACGGGGAAGGGGAGGACGATCCTTATCAAAATCGGTCAGAATATCATAATTAAGCTGGGGACGCTTCAGAAGCTCTGACAAACGGACACCCGTATTAAGTGCAGATGTTTCACGTGAAACAAGAAGCTCATTTATAGCATCAGACGGTGAAATAACCGTTGACTGAACTCTTTTTTTCTCAATATCAATAAGCTCAAGCTTTTTAAGGTATTTCTGATATCTTTCTTCGCTGATAAGTCCGATTTCATAGCCGATCGGGGTAAGGCGACGGTCGGCATTATCCTGACGCAGCAAAAGCCTGTATTCTGAACGGGAAGTCATCATTCTGTAAGGATCAGAGCAGCCTTTTGTTACAAGGTCGTCGATAAGAGTGCCTATATAGGAGCCGGAACGCTCAAGAATAAGAGGTTCTTTGCCTAAAATCTTGTGTGCAGCGTTAATTCCTGCAACGAGACCCTGAGCTGCAGCTTCTTCATAGCCTGAAGAGCCGTTGAACTGACCTGCACCGAAAAGACCACTGAAATCGTTGAATTCAAGGCTTGATTTAAGCGCAAGAGGATCAACGCAGTCGTATTCGATGGCATAAGCCGTTCTCATCGTTTCAGCATTCTCAAGTCCGGGAATAGAACGGATGAATTTAAGCTGAACATCCTCGGGCAGGGAAGAGGAGAGACCCTGAAGGTACATTTCCTCCGTATTTTCTCCGCAAGGCTCAATAAATATCTGATGTCTTTCCTTTTCAGCAAAGCGAACGATCTTATCCTCAATGCTCGGGCAATATCTCGGGCCGACACCGTCAATTTTGCCACCGTAAAGAGGGGAGCGATGCAGATTTTGCATAATTATATCTTTTGTATCGAGATTTGTGTATGTAATATAGCAGGGGAGCTTGTTTTCTACTTCAACATTGCAGTCGAATGAAAACGGAACAATATGTTCATCGCCCTCTTGAATTTCTAATTTAGAAAAATCAACAGTTTTTCTGTTCACTCGTGACGGTGTACCTGTTTTAAATCTTCTTGTAGGAAGACCAAGCTCTTTGAGCGATTCGCCAAGCTTTTTAGCAGGGAACATACCGTCAGGTCCGCTTTCGTATGAAACATCACCGACATAAACCTTTCCTGCGAGGAAAGTACCCGTTGCAAGGATAACGCAATCTGCAGTGTAAACGGCTTCAAGGTGCGTTTTTACCTGCCATGTGCCGTCATCAAGCTTTTTGATATCAACAATTTCTGCCTGACGCAGGTCAATATTGTCCTGAAGCTCAAGAATATGCTTCATATAGTCAGAATAAAGGCGTCTGTCGATCTGCGCACGAAGGCTGTGCACTGCAGGACCTTTGCCAAGGTTAAGAATACGGCTCTGCAGAGTGTTGGCATCGGCTGCTTTACCCATTTCACCACCGAGAGCATCAATCTCACGGACAAGATGTCCTTTTGAAGTGCCACCAATTGATGGATTACAAGCCATATTGCCGACCCAGTCAAGATTGATCGTGAAAACGCAGGTTTCACAACCAAGACGCGCTGAAGCAAGGCCTGCTTCAATTCCAGCGTGGCCTGCACCAATGACTATAACCTGATATTTTTTTGCAAAATATTCCATAATTTTCCTTACTTTCCTACGCAGAATTGCCTGAATACTTCGTCAACGACGGCTTCGCTCGCTTTCTGACCCGTCAATTCAAGCAGGGCAGCGATCGCACCGTCTATGCAGACACCGATTGCATCAAGAGTCAGACCGAAATCCATCGCATCAACTGCTTCTTTAAGACTTGCAGATGCATTTTCGCAGCAGAGACGCTGTCTCTCGTTTGCAAGCATAGCTGCAGATGTGTCAAAATCCTTTGTGCCGATAAGCGTTGCAACCGTTTCGCAAAGCTCATCGTAGCCTTCGCCGTCTTTTGCAGAAATTGCAACACATTTTCCAAGTTTATTTTCTATAACAGAAATATCGGCTCGTTTTTCAAGATCTGTTTTATTTATAATAGGTATAACGGTTTTTCCTTCGCAAAGAGCGATAAGCTCCATATCCTCGTCCGTAAGCTCCCTTGAAAGGTCAAAAACGGCAAAAATAACGGCTGAGCGCTCAATCTTTTTACGGCTTCGGTCAACACCTATCTTCTCAACCTCGTCTCCCGTCTCACGCATACCTGCAGTGTCCGAAAGACGAAGGATACATCCGTTCAGGTTTACAGTTTCTTCAATAACATCACGCGTAGTGCCCTCAACAGATGTGACGATTGACCTGTCATAACCCGTAAGAAGGTTCATAAGTGTTGATTTGCCGACATTCGGCTTGCCGACGATTGCCGCATCAACACCTGTCGTGACGGCCATACCACTGTCGAAGCGTGAAAGAAGAAAATCGATTTCTTTTTTCGCGTTTGTTACCGTGTTTCTGAGATTCGTTTCGTCGATTTCTTCAATTTCATCGTCTGGGTAATCAACCCACGCAGCCATATGAGCAGCAACAGAGAGCAGAGAGGAGTTGATTTCTTCAATTTTTCTGCTCAATGAGCCTTCAAGAAGGTTGTAGGCGGCATTTGCACCCTGCTCACCCTGTGCAGAGATAAGGGTCATAACGCCCTCTGCCTTTGAAAGGTCCATTTTTCCGTTAAGAAAAGCCCGTTTTGTGAATTCACCCGGAGCAGCAGGGGAGGCACCGTTATCAAAAACGAGACGAAGAATCTTTTTAGTCAGGAAAACACCACCGTGGCAGTTGATTTCAACAACATTTTCACCCGTATAGCTGTGGGGAGCACGGAAAACGATGCAGATTGCTTCATCAACGGCATTTTCACCGTCAAAAATCCTGCCGTAGTGCGCTCTGTAGCCCTCTGAAGAGGCGAGAGTCCTGCCCGAAAAAGCCTTGAAAATCCTGTCGCAGATTTCGAAAGCTTCTTCACCCGATATTCTTATAATTCCGACGCCGCCGGTACCCATCGGAGTGGATATGGCGGCGATTGTTTTTTTCTCTGTCATGATTTTTACCTATATAACAAGATTGGCGTTAATTCCTTCAAGACGCTTTGCAATTCTGAAAAATGCAGACTTTGCTTTTGAATTTTCAAGAGTCTGCATACCCGTAACGGAGCAGAAAGAAAGCTTTTTATCTTCAGGGACAACACCGAGAAGCTGAAGCACGGTCGCATCTATCACTTCGTCAATGTTGAGATAATGACCCTGAGTTGTGAGCCTTTTATTGAAACGGTTAATGATGAGACGGATATTTTCAATTCCCTTTGCGAAGAGGATATCTCCTGCATAAAGACCTACACGCACGCAGACCTCATCGGGAGTTGAGACGATAATTCCCTCATCAGCGCAGGCAGCAGCAAGCAGGAAACCTCCACGCACACCTGCAGGCGCATCAAAAAGGATATAGTCAAATTCGTTTTCGTAGTTTTTTATCATTTCTTTTACGGAATCTTCCGTAAAGCTTTCGTCAAATTCAACGGGCGCAACGAGGAGCTTCGGGCCGATAGTAGAGCGAAGAGCATCCGTTGGCTCACAATGGCCGTTGATAACATCGCCCCAGTTGAAAATTCCCGTGTCATCTGCAGCGAGAATAAGGTCAAGGCAACCCATACCGATGTCAAAATCGATAACGAGAGTGTTAAGACCCATTTCACAAAGGGCAACGGCAACACCGGCCGTGAGAGAGGATTTTCCCACACCGCCTTTACCTGAAGCAAAAATTATTTTCTTAGCCATAATTTATACCTCTTAGAACAGAAGCTCAGAGTCGATGTCGCTGTTTCCTGAGCTTTCGTTATTTTCGTTTTCTTCGTCGTTTTCGTTGTTTTCGCCAGTTTCGCTGTTTTCTTCACCGTTTTCGTTTTCTTCGTCAACGGGTTCATTCTCTGCTTTCAGGTTTTCAAAATAATAATTGTAAACATCGCAGGCTACGGGAGCGCAGCTGCTACCTGACCTCGCACCTTCAATTGCAACAGAAACTGAAAGCTCAGGTCTGTCGTAAGGAGCAAAAGAAATGTTGAAACCGTTGGTGTAAACCTTGCTTGTACCGTCGATATTCTTTTCAACCTGAGATGTACCTGTTTTACAGGCGACATCAACATCAAGCTTTCCGAAATTGTTTCGGCAGGAACCGTTTGTTACAACAAGGCGCATACCCTGATGAACGGTTTTGATATTATCCTGAGAAAATCCTGTTTCGCAGACGACAGATGCCGTCTTATTAAGCACTACAGATGAATTATTTGATGTGAGAACAGATTTGATAAGATGGGCTTCGTATCTTGTTCCGCCGTTTGCGATTGTTGCAGTATAGTTACAAAGCTGAAGGGGAGTGAAGAGGTTACCTGCCTGACCGATTGCAGACTGAAGAGAGAAACCGGGCATCCATTCCTGATTGATTGAAGCTCTGTAGCTCGGAGAGTCGAGCACACCTGTATTTTCGTTCAGCTCAATACCCGTCGGCTGGCCGAGACCAAGCATCTCACGGTACATATTCATCTTGTCGATTCCAAGCTCCTCACCACCGTAATAGTAGAAGAACGAGTTGCAGGAATCCTGAAGAGCTGTTTTAACACTAAGAGTACGGTTTTCGTGGCCTATCTGGCAGACGAAATTGTGACCTCTGTACGGATAGTTGTAGTTACAATATTTAACGGAAGAAGAGTTGATAATTCCTTCTTCAAGGCAGGCTATAGCCGTTGAAACCTTTGCAGTTGAACCGGGTGCATAGGTGCTAAGCGTCGCTCTGTTGTAAAGAGGGAAGTTCGGATTTTTTGCAAGCTCTTCGTAATTATCGTTGTATGTTGAAAGGTCGTAGGTAGGGTAGGATGCAATTGCGAGGATTTCGCCCGTATTGCAGTCCATAACGACGACTGCACCGCCGCCTGCATTAGCCGTGCCGACGGATTCACAGGTTTTCTTAAGAGAATCCTGCGCAATCTTCTGCATATTTGCGTCGATGGTCAGCACGATGTTGTCTCCGTTTTTAAGACCGGTGATAACGGTTTCCTGAGTGCCGTCAGCGTTTGTTTTAACGGTTTTGATGCCGTTTGTTCCTTTCAGCTGCTTTTCAAATGCTTTCTCGATGCCGCTTTTGCCGACGATATCGTCCATCGCATAGCCTTTGTCTTTGAGGGTTTTATATTCCTCTGCGTCTATCGGGCCTGTTATGCCGAGGATATGAGGAGCGATTGCACCGTCTTTATATTCACGGTATGTCGCAATCTGCACATCGACACCCTGATAGAAGGATGAATTTTCTTTGACAAGCGAAACTGTCGCGTCGCTGACATCCTGAGCGAAGGTATAGGGATTTGCCGTGTTGAAAACATTCGCCTTCATATTCATGCAGACCGAGCCGATTTTAACTGCGTCTGTTTTTGAATAGCCTGAAAGCTCGTATCTTTCGATAATCTGAGCCATACAGTCGTCAGCAGATGCGTATTTATTAAGGTGAAGCATATCACGGGAGAGAAGCTTTCTGATATCTGCCTCTCTGTCTTCAATAAACTGATAGTTTCCGTTAAGATCGACGGTTATCGGAAGCTCGTTTATCCATTCCTCACCGTTTTTTTCAAAAAGATTAATAAGAGAAAGTATGATTTCGTTGCGTTTTGCAAGGTTTTCAAATTCAGGGAATTTGTTTGCGTCAAAAATAATCTCGTTGCCCTGTCGGTTACCGACGAGCACAACACCGTTGCGGTCAAGAATCTGACCTCTTGTTGCTTTGACTATTGATGTTGAAGATGCCGTAGCAACCGTTGCAGCGTACTTTTCACCGTTGATAACCTGAATATTTACAAGTCGGATGAAGAAAACAAGAAACAAGCAGACGAAGATTGATACAAGGGCAATAAATCTGCCTTTTTTCTCTTCACGGGCGAGTTTCATTTTTTCAGCTCCTTTTTACTTGAATTTCTTTGAGATTGAACGCACCATAAAATAATAAACAGGTGTTAATAAAATAGTATATACAGCAGATGTGAAAAAATATCTGAAGTAAAGGCTGACGGGCGAGTCCACTCCGTCAAAAGCATAATACATTATAAAAATCAACGCTGTGTAAACAAAGGAAGACACAGAAACAAAAATAATTGCGCAGAGAAGGTTGTTTCTCATAAGGTAGGTTATGAGAGAGCCTGCTGCAAAGCCTATTATCGTAAAGAAAAGCGAATTTAGAATCAGCGATTGAGCGCTGAAAGCGTCAAGCATCACTCCTGCAGCAAGTCCGTAAAAAATTCCTGCAAATTCTCTTTCAAACATCGAGACGCATATAGTCATCGGGATAAGCAGCATCGCCCTGATTCCGAAAGGCTCGGGGAAGAGGCCACCCGTATTCTGAAAGGTGAAGGTAAGAACAGTAAGTAAAGCAAAAATTAAACGGCGCACTACTATTTTTGTTCCACCGATTTTATCGATATATTCCATAGGCGCCGAAATCTTCCTTCCTTTATTTATTTAAGCGTTGTGGTAGAGCCGTCGTTATTTGTCACGACGCCCTGACCGTTGAATTCTTTGATAACGAAGACCTCTGTAAGCTCTGAAAAATCAACTGCTGAGCGTACATTTGCATAGCAGGAGATTTCATCCGAAGAGTCTTCAATTGAAACAACCGTGCCGACGATGAGATCCATCGGGAAAATTCCTCCGTTGCCGGATGTGCAGACGATTCCGTTGGGAGTGATCGTCGTATCCTTTTTAAGACCGGGGATTTTGCAGTAGATTGATTCGGAAGAGTCACCGATGCCCGTAACATAGCCGACTTCGCCTGTGTAGGTTTCGTAAATGCCGACGTTTACATCAGGGTTTGCAATCGTCTTGACCGTGCAGGCAGCCGGTGAAACAGATGTTACGATACCGACGAGGTTTTTACCGTAGATAACGGGGTCGTTAACGCTGATTCCGTTGAGCGATCCTTTATTAAGAGAGAAAGAAGCGTTATGATCTGTCGAGTCTCTTGAAACGATCGTTGCATTCTCAAAAACGAAATCGGGGTTGTCCTCTTTAACGCCGAGGAAGTCCTCATATATATCGAGCTTCTTTTTTGCCTCGTTGTAGCCGATGATTTCGCTCTGGTAGTTTTCAATCTGCTGCCTGAGCTCTGCGTTTTCCTCAGCAAGAGTTGCAGACGATTTAAAATTATCGTAGAAATTTGAAAATTTATAGCTCAGGTATGATGAAACGGTCTGAAGAGGGGAGAGAATTGTACTCGTGGCAGAGGAAAGGGGGGTATTGTTACTGTGAGAAAGTGCTGCAACTACAGCGCCTAAAATAATCGCAACCATAACCAATATAAAAGCCTTCAAAGCTCTGCTCTGATAAAATCTGCGCAAGCCGTTTCACCTCTTTTCTTAAATAAATTAAAAGTTTAAATTAATGATGCTTTTCAAGGCAGATGCCTGTACCCTCAACAACGCAGTCGAGAGGGTTGTCTGAAATAGCAACGGGGATTTTCATTTCTTTTTCAATAAGCTTGTCAAGCCCTCTGAGCATTGCGCCACCACCCGTGAGAGTGATTCCACCGTCGATGATATCTGCAGAAAGCTCGGGCGGAGTGTTTTCAAGCGTTGTACGGATAGCGTCGAGAAGATGGTTGAGGCTGCCCTTGAGAGCAGAACGGATCTCCTCTGCAGAAATCTCAACATCCTTCGGGAGACCGTCAACAAGGTTGCGTCCCTTTACGCTCATTGCGCCTTCACCCTCGTAGGGGAAGGCAGAGCCGATCTGGATTTTGATATCCTCTGCCGTTCTTTCACCGATAAGAAGGCTGTGCTTTTTTCTTATGTAGTTGATAATTGCTTCGTCGTAGCTGTCGCCTGCGACCTTGACTGAACGGGATGTGACGATATCGCCAAGAGCGACAACGGCAACCTCTGCCGTACCGCCACCGATATCAACTATCATTGAACCTCTCGGAGCATCAACGGGAAGACCTGCACCGAGTGCTGCAGCCATGGGCTGCTCGATAAGGCTGACATATCTTGCACCTGCGCTCTTTGCAGCGTCGTTAACAGCTCGTCTTTCAACCTCAGTAACACCTGAGGGAACACAGATCATAACTCTCGTCTTGCTGAAGGGAGAAGCCGTAACAGCTTTTCTTATGAATTTACGAAGCATTTCTGCCGTTGCGTCAAAGTCTGCAATAACACCGCTGCGAAGGGGACGGACAGCACCGATTGAGCCGGGTGTACGACCGATCATTTCCTTTGCCTGAGAGCCGACGGCAACAACGCGGACGGGATTGTATCTCTGGTCAACGGCAACAACGGAAGGCTCACGGATGATGATGCCCTTACCCTTTACGAAAACGAGGGTGTTTGACGTTCCTAAATCTATACCAATGTCCTGTGAAAACAACATATAAATTTCTCCTAAAAATTATTTCGCTGAGGTAGCAGATGTTGCTGAAGTTGAAGAAGTGTCTGAAGGAGCAGAGGTTGACTCTGCGCTTGTCAGCTCTTCCTCAAGAAATTCCTCTGAAGGAGCTTCTGTTGACGGAACTTCAGGTCTTGTACCGCCGAGGTCCTTGAGCTTGTATGATTTTTCGATTTCCTTTATCATTTCTTCTTCACTTGCAAAGCAGGAATTCTCTGCGTGAACACGGATTTCAAAAGCTGCGAGACCCTGCTCAACGATGTAGTAGTAAACAGTACCTTCTGAGTTGTCAGACTTTACGGTGTAGGACATCGCACGGGCGCTGAGGCCGAAGATTTCTGTTTCATACTCTTTGAAATTGCCGTAAATCGTAGGGATCTTTTCAACATAAGCTCTTGCAAGACCCTTTTCCTTGTTATAAAGCATATTTTCGTCAGCCATGATATCATAACGGATATCAACCTGACAGTGAGTTTCATTGTTTGCGCAGTTGCCCTCGTGCTGGATGGAGAGAAAATCGTTATGAGAGAAATCTGCCCAATTTTTTCTGATGTGAAGCTTTATGAAAGCGTTTTCAATTTTATCGCCTTTTTTGTTTGTGACTCTGTCGGGGAAAATATAGCCTTTTGTGACCTTGTTTCCCTGCTCATCGGTAACCTTTTCGAAAAGATTGCCGTACTCGTCCTGCTTGAATTCGCCCCAGAAGTTGGTAACGACGATATGAGTCTGACCGAATTTGTCAACAATGATGTCTTTTCTGCCTCTTACAACGACAAAAACGATCACTGCAACGAGGATGAGAGCAACAGATGCAAAGATTATCTTTGAGGTAGTGTCCCACTTTGCTTTTTTAGTTTTCTTTGCCTTCTTTGCTTCGTCCTTTGTTTTTGTATTTTCTTTTGAGATATCTTTATTATTTTTCACGAAAAACCGCCCACTTTACAATTTTATTCAATATAAAAGTATATCATTACACTGTCAAAAAGTCAATGCACAAACTATACTTTTAATAACAGTAAAATGAAATAAACAAGCCATAGTATATCGAACAAAATTCAAATCCTGCGAAGTACCGGCAGATATCATCTGCCCGTTAATTCTGATGAAATTTTGCGGGAGCATATTATGTTCCCCAACGAAGCTGCCCGAATTGTGGTTCGTAGGGCGGTGGCTTGCTGCCGCCGTTTTAATATACAAATTTGGGTTTGTCGGGCTTTTCAGTGGTGCAGTTTTCAGGCCCCCTTGCCTAAAGGGGGCTGGCACGACGAAGTCGTGACTGGGGGATATTTTTAAAGAACACTACGATATTTCAATGTTTTTTCTTAAAGTACCCCTCCGTCTTTTGCTGCGCAAAATCCACCTCCCTTTAGGCAAGGGAGGCAATGCACTATTTAAAACCATGCCAAAACACCCCGATAAACCCGAATTTGTGGCAGAATTTTTATACAAA
>JAZORX010000111.1:0-4145 GCA_045656845.1 Acutalibacteraceae bacterium
ATCAAATCAAGGGATAATGAAAAGCTTAAGGTGTTGACAGTTAACGGCACTCTAAGCGGAGAATATTCGTTGTTGAGGTTTAGAAGCCCGACTATACTTCAAGGTAACGGTAAAATTCACTGTAGCAATTCTTATTGTATAGGTGTAGGTGTAGGTGAGGAAACCACTATCAAGGGTAACATAACCTTTGAGACAGGTTCTGTTGATGGCGACTCTGCTTACATAATAGGTGTATCTGAAACAGCAACCTTGGTTATTGAAGGCGGTACGTTTATCAGCACAGCCGGATATCCGACGTATTTTTGCACAGATGATACTACTGCCGGCGATATAATGGGAAAAGTGTATTTTAAAGGCGGCTATTTCCCACAGGGAATTCATGGTAGTTCTCTTAAGTATTACTTGCCAGATGGTTATCTTTACGGTTATGATGATGGAACCATAAGCTCTCGACTAATATATGAAAAACCTGTAACAGTATTTTCTCTCGGCTTTGCAACACAGTACCCTGCAATGCCCGAAGGTGAAACAGAGACAAATTTAGGTATAAGAGAAACAGGTAAAAATGGCATACTTACCGTTAAATTCACTCCTGAAGCTTTGCCTCAGGCTTCAATTGATGCAGGTTACAAAGTAAAAGAAGACCTGAAGATATATGACCCCACAGGCGCGCTTATTAAATCTCAGGCAAGCGGTGCATCATGTCAGATTGTTCCCGAAATTGAAGGCGAATACAGAATTGTTGAAACCTTAACTCTGACAGACCCTGACGGAAATGTAGTTACATCTCTTACGCACACCTTTACATTTACTGCAGAGAATATGTACTCTGTCAGCGCAAGAATCAGCGGTGTGCCCGAAGGTAAGGCTATGACCATCAATCTGTATAAAGCAGGTGAGGATACTCCCTTCAAAACAACAACAGCCTATGGTCAGGGTTATTTTGACATCAACAACCTTCCTCTTGATGTTGCCTTTACACTCACAAGCGTGCCTAACGGTGATTATGTTGTTGAAATTGTAAGGGACAACTACGTGCCTTACAGGCGTAACATTACGGTTAACGGAAAAAATTTTGTTGATTTCTTTGCTATAGAGTCATATAAAACAGTTGTTGTTGATATTACGGGTATGTATGACACGAATTATGACAAGGATATAGCAACGGTTAAGATTTATGAAAAAGGTTCGACCACAGTTCTTTACACATCAACAGTCAAGGGCAACGGAAGCCATATTTTTGCAGAGGTTCCAAATGGCAAATATACTGTTGAGGTAAGTGCCAACGGTTATAAAACCAAGACCGCTGACCTTTACATTTACAACGAGGACTCCGTAAAAGGTGTTTATTTCGATATGGAGCTTGACCCGGCAAAGATTGCTTTCGGCTTTGCAACGCAGTCTCCCGAACCGACGGCAGATGAAATCACCGACGGTCAGACAGACCTTGGTCTTATGAGCACATTGCCCACATTCAGCTTCACTGCAAAGCAGCTTTACTTCAAATATATGGATATGGGCTACTCAATTAAAACTCAGACTCAGGTTGAGTACAGCTCAGGCGCTACAGAAACATTTGACAGCACAACATGGACCTGCGGAAACTATTACTACGGCACAAACAAGGTTACGCAGATTGTTATGCTCATCGACCCTGACGGCAACGAAGTCGGCAGAAAGACTCATACATACACATTCACTTATGCAAAGCTTTACTTTGAAACAAGAACTCCCGGCGTTACAAATGAACAGGCTGCGGCAGGTTTTTCTGACCTCGGCACACTTACAACAGCACCGAAGTTCGCTTTCTCCGCTTACCCCCTCAGCAGCGACCTTACAAAAGAAGGCTATTCGCAGACAGTGAAAATGGAAGCTTATCAGGGCGACAAGCTTGTTTACAGCGCAGACAACGGCAACACATATATTCACATTTACCCCGGTGAAGGTAAGGTTGTTCAGACAATCACATTGATTGACCCTGACGGAAACGAAGCAGGAAGCCTTGCACACACCTATAACTTCACGGTTGAATTCCCCGAAGGCACAATTTCTCTTTCATCAGATTTCCTTACTCTCGCAGAAAACTCAACACATCAGTTGAGCGCAACTTTTGCTCCCGAGAGCCTTGCAGAAACACTTGTATGGACTTCAAGCAACAGCGCAGTTGCAAAAGTTGACAGCAACGGTAATATTACGGCTCTCCGTCCCGGCTCTGCTCTTATAAAAGCAACACTCGGCAACGGTGCAACAGCTTACTGTGCTGTGCTCGTTACTGCAGATGACGTTAAGGCTTACGTCAGCGGTATCGGCCTCAGAGAAGGTGAATATCTTGTACAGGGAAGCAGCATTCCCACAACAACAAAGCCGAACGGCAATTACGCTTATCTTTCAACCGTAAACGGAACTCTGACTCTTGAACTCCATAATTACCACTATGCAGGCATGGGTACGTTCACTTCAAAGAATACTGCTTACGGAATTTACAGCACATCTGCTCTTAAGATTGTTGCCGGTGGCAGAAACACAATCGGCCCGATGTCAGCTCCCGTTGACAGATACACAAGCTACGGTATCGGCAAGGGCGAAACCGTTTCAATCACTTCCAATGCAAACGGCGTGCTTAATATCACAGGTGTATCAACAGCTATCAGCAGTTCAAGATATGTTTTTGTTTCAGGTAACCTTAACATCACAAATGTTACAAGCGGTATCAGCGCAACTCACGCTCAGGCTATGGGTGGTATCAATTTCCAGAGCGGTAACGTTAACATTGACTGCACAGGCACTGCAATTTCAGTTACAGGTAACTACGTTACTTTCACGGGTGCGGATGTTACAATCAACTGTAAGGCAGGTATCAACCTTGTAAGACAGGGAGAAATCACGATTGACAGCGGTTCATTGAAGATGTACGCATCTGCAAGCGGTATCAATGTTAAATCAGGTCAGGCGATGACCGTAAACGGCGGTACAGCATATATCGAAGCTGTGAACAATGCCGTTGCACTCGAAGGTGCATTGAACATAAACGGAGGAAGTATTGTTCTTATCTCAACCGATACAGCATCCGACGACAGCTATTCGGCAATCAGCGGTGCAGGTACTCTTACACTTGCAAGCGGCATCAGCAGCGTTGCTTCAACAAGCTCAAACTACTCAACAAGCTCCGTTTACGCTGACTCAAGAAGAAGCACTTTGGACTATGTATCATTCAGAGGCGGCAGTGATTACACATTCGTTAAACAGCCCGTCGGCGGTGATGCCAAGGCAAACGAGACAATGACCATCACATGGGAAACAGGCTTCAAGCCGACAAAGCTTGAGCTTATAACCTTTGACGGCTCATCAAGCACGGTAACAACCCTTAACAGCTATTTAAACTATGCTGATTTTGGTGTCCTCCCCGAGGGTGGTTACTATCAGCTCCGCGCATATTACGCAACGAATTATTCAATAACATCAGATAAGTTCTATGTTTATTCAACGGCTCACACCGTTACATTTGACAGCGGTGTTTCTTCGCAGGAGGTTGCAGACGGTGCACTCGCAGTCAAGCCCTCCGACCCCGAAAAGGACAACAAATTCTTCTACGGTTGGCTCACACCTGACGGCAAGGTGTTTGATTTCTCAACTCCTATAACAGAAGACCTTGTTCTCACAGCAGGCTGGGCAGATATTAAGGTGAACGGCGTTGCAATGCCCGACGGAACATATCTCGGACTGTATTCAGGTGCTGTTACAACAGGAAGACCCTCAGACCATTGGGCATATTACAAAGACGGTGTTCTCACTCTTTACAATTTCGACAGCCCGTACGGCGCAGGAATTGAATTCGGTGAAATTGACCTGACGGTTGTTTCATCAGGCAACGGTAACACAGTCAGCTGTATCGTCAGCTACTACGATTACGCTAACCTCACCATCGACGGCACAGCAACACTTAACGTCGGCCACGAACAGTGGATGGATTATGCGATTTTGGTTTACAACACAATCACATTCAAGTGTGACACGATCGTTGAATGCCTTGATTACACAGTAATCGGCGATGCGGAAGGAATCATCGTTGACGGTGCAGATGTAAAGGTTTACGCTTACTGCGATATGTATTTTTCAAATACAATTTACGGTTGCGAAGCTCCGAT
>JAZORX010000112.1:0-20455 GCA_045656845.1 Acutalibacteraceae bacterium
ATCAAGAAAATCGAAAACAATTTTTTCTTCTGCCTTTGAAAGCTTTTCAAGGGCATTTTCTCTTTTTATGTTTATGTAGCTTGCGTCCGTCTTTTTAAGAAGAGCAAGAAACTGACCTTCGCCCTTTGAAATGTGAGGATAAAAACGACGGCAGAAAGAAATGTTTTCTGTCTTGCATCCGTCAAAGAAAACACCGTCAGCCGTTGCTTTTTTAACTCTTTCGTTAACCTCAACAAGCTCGAAATTTTTGTTTTCACTAAGGAATTTGTCAATGCACATTTCGTTTTCCTCAAGCGAATAGGTGCAGGTGGAATAGAGGAGATAACCGCCCTCTGAAACAAAATCCTTCGCATAGCTGAGGATTTCGTCCTGCCTTTCTGCGCAGAGCTTCACATTCTGCAGGCTCCATTCGTTGATTGCTGTTTCGTCCTTGCGAAACATTCCTTCGCCCGAGCAGGGTGCGTCAACGATAACGAGGTCAAATTCCTCTCCGAAAAGACCTGAAAGCCTTTTAACATCAGCGCAGGTCGTAATTGCATTTTTAATTCCCATTCGCTCGATGTTTCCCGTAAGGATTTTGCAGCGTGACGGGATAATTTCGTTTGAAACAAGCAGACCGTTTTCAAGCTTTGATGCAGCCTGAGTCGATTTTCCTCCGGGCGCAGCGCAGAGATCAAGGATTTTCCAATCAGGCTCGATGCCGATACTCGCAACAACGCTCATTGCAGCAGGGTCCTGAATATAAATCATACCTGCGTGGTGGTAAGGGTAGTTGCCGATTCCGTCATAGTCGAAATAGTAAGCACCGTCTGCATAGCTGATTTTTTCGCCGCCGAAAGGATTGATTTTTTCAAATTCCTCTGCAGATATTTTCTTTGTATTCACTCTGAAAGAGCGCACGGGTGGCTCATCAAAAGAGCTGATGAATTTTTCATAATCATCGCCCAGAAGCTCTTTCATTCTTATTGTAAATTCCTGAGGTAAATTCATTTTGTTCCCCTTATAAATTAGCTTCAATGTTAAACATACAGATTGCAAGAGCGGCAATGCTTGCAGTTTCCGTGCGAAGAATTCTTTTGCCGAGGGAAACGATTTCTCCGCCTGCAGCCTTCGCTTTTTCAATTTCCTTTTCTTCGTAACCACCTTCGGGTCCGATGAAAATTCCGATCGTCATTCCGTTTTTAACCTGCGAGAGCTTGTCTCTGAGCGCAGCCATACTGTCGGCACACTCATACGGAACTAAAAGAAGATCAAAGCTTTCTGCAATCTTCAAAGCTTCTGCATAGGGAACGGGCTCGTGAATTTCAGGGATAACCGTCCTGCCCGATTGCTTTGCAGCGCTTTCGCTGATTGACTGCCAGCGTGAGGTCTTGCCTTTTTTCTTTTTATCGTCAAGCTTCACAACGCAACGGCTCATCTCGACGGGATAAATCTCGCTGACGCCAAGCTCAACGCCCTTCTGTATGATAAGCTCCATTTTGTCAGCCTTCGGGAGCCCCTGAAAAAGCATAAGCTTCACGGGAAGCTCGTTGCTCATAAGCTGTCCTTCTTCAATTTCAGCAACGATTCTGTCGTCATAAATCTCGCTGATCGCGCAGCAATAGCTCGCGCCGTTGCCGTCGTTTGCGATGAATTTTTCACCGGTTTTCATTCGCAGAACGTTTCTGATATGGTTAACGTCGCTGCCCGTTACAGTTATATTTTCTTCAGTTATGTTCTCGGGAGAAACAAAAAAATGAAACATAGCATAAGCTCCTTTTTCTTCATAAATTAAAGTATAACATCATAAAAAGCATTTTTCAATGATATGCCTGTCGAAACTTGCGAAAAGTTATGTTAAAGTTATGTTAAATAAAAGTTGACTAATTTCGGAAAAAGGAATATAATATTCGTATTAACCTTAGGAGGGTATAAAAATGAAAAAAAGAATTATTGCGATTCTCCTTTCTCTTGTTACACTCTTTTCAATAGCAGCAACTCCCGTTGGTGCAGCAACAGCTCAGGAGCGAAGCAAAAAGATTGATGTGGTTGATATCTGGCAGAACGGATATCCTATGCCTGATGTAGGCGATATTATCGAAACCTTTTTCAAGTTAGGTAAGATAATGTATGAGGCAACAGGCCTTCCGATTTTCTCAGACGAAGCTATCGTTGTAACTGTTGACTCAACGATACAGGGCGTTCTTGATGCTATTCTTGAAACAACGGGCGTTGATTTCAGCAAGGTTTATGCAAATCTTCCTCAGTCAAACAAGATGGCAGAGCTTGTTACTTCAAATCTTCAGCTTGATATTCCGAAGACTCAGGAGTATCTTATAGAAGTTTCCAAAGATTTTTACGCTGACGGCAATATGCTTTTTGGCGCAATAACACGAATGGTTGAAATCTGGCTCGGCATTGTTGACGAGGTTCAGGTTATAGCAGAGCCGTATGCCAAAGAGCCGGGCTGCGAAGAGCTTGGCTTCGTTGTAACTTACCGTGACGGCAGAACAGAGAAGGTTTTAACGGGAATTCTTTACGATAGCGTAAACAATATGCTTAAGGGCAAAAACGGTGAGCCGGCAATCTTCGGCTATTATCTCGACCTTAACGATAACCTCGTTTATACAGGAATCAATGTATGGCAGAGAAATATGGGATTCAATATCTTCTACGATATTTTCTGCTACCTTACACCGTTCTTCTTCCATTATACAACTCAGAGAGTCAAGTTCAATTACGAGGGTAAGGACTGGATGTTCCAGATGTGGAAGGGTCGCTACGCTCTTGCAAACGGTGGTGAGCTTGGCATCTACACCCGTGACGAAAGCAAGGAAGGCTCTTTCTATAATTGTGCTTCTGACGAGGATATGCTCGTTATGTCAATCGCTGTTTACCACGGCGACGAGCTCGTCTTCAAGCGTGACCCGATGCTCCACTGGTGGGTAACAGGCTTCGCAATCGACGATGCAGCATACCTTCCGCAGTCGCTTACGGTTGTTGCAACAATCGAGCTCAAGGACGAAGAAATGCTCAAGGTTGTTAAGGAAGCATTTGACAAGAAGAAAGGTATCATCGACTACGAGGTAGACGGACTTACACTTTCATTCACATGGTAAAACAAAACTGCTATCGGTTCATCCGATAGCAGTTTTTCTTATGAAAAGTTATTTCATGTTCTTTTCGTAAGATTCGATCATCTTCTTAACCATCTGACCGCCGACAGAGCCTGCCTGCTTAGATGTGAGGTCGCCGTTGTAACCGTTCTTGAGGTTAACGCCTACTTCAGCAGCGGCCTCCATCTTGAAACGGTTGAGAGCATCCTTAGCCTCGGGAACTACGTTCTTGTTGCTTGACATAACTTTTCACTCCTTTTTAAAGAACTTTTTGCGCTTGCATTAGTTATTGTTTTCAATATGAGCGAAAATACAACTGAAAAAATTTGTTAAAAGTTTTCTGATGAATTAAACAATTGCATTTATATGCTAAAAGTGTTACACTTAAAATATATAGTTGTTTACATAAAAGACAGATGTTTCGTTGGGAGGAATCCGGATGAAAAAGATAAAGAAAATATTAGCATCGCTTATGGTGGCGGTTATAGTGCTTACCGCCGCACCGTTGAGCGGGTTTGTGGGATTGAAGTTGCCTGGTTTTGGCGGTCTGTTTTCAACAAAAGCTGAGGCAGCAACTGATCCGTATTATTCTAAGTACGGTGTAACATACAATCAGCTGTTCCGACTTTACCCGAGCTACCTTTCACCTACGGGTGAAACTGTCCTGCTCGATCGTACCGTTGAGGCTTACATAGATGTCATTGATAGTTATAATAGCTACGACGATTTTGTCGGATCTTTCCTGTTTTGCCTTAAGGAAGGCGTCGGTTTGTACAGTAATCTCATTCTTGAGTCGTTCGGTCTGACAAAGTCATATGAAGAAAAGTTCAGATCCAACTCTATTCAGTCATTGATGAGAGAAATACAGTCAAACAGTTCTGTCCTTTCTGCAGTGGAAGAACAGGTCAAAGACGACTTCGGTAAACTGAAGGATTCCTATACCCTGACGACAACTGCCGGAAAATTGGCATTGATCGCAGATCTTAAAGAGCACTGCACAATGCTTACCGATTCAACTATCGAAGAGATCGCCAACGGTGTTTTTGAAAACGCTGACGATTTCATGAGCGATTTGGGAAAGGTAGCTGACCTGGCAGAGATAACAATCAGTGTTGTGTGCCTTTATGCGATAGAAACTACACTTATAACCGATCTCAGAGACTCTCTTGATTCCGACAGTGTTCTTAAAGAAGACCTCAATCTTTTGCTTAACGATTTGAACAGTGATCCTATGAGCCACATATTAAAGTATTATTTTTCTGATTTTATGTCGGATTTGTATGCAAAAGCATTAGGCACTGCTGTGGCAAACGCTGCTGGTTCAAATGTTACCTTTGGCTCCACTATTGCGGTAGCATTAGTTAGTACAGTGTTTAAATTTGCTGCTGATCACCTTTATATCTGGGCACTTGGTGATGAAATTGCACAGACAATCTTCCTCAGCACATATTCTACAGACCTTGATATTGCTGTTACAAAAATGAGAACAGCATTCCAGCGAAAAACCGCAAAAACAGACGAAGATATTTCTGAATATGAGCTTCTTTATTCTTCTTATCTTCGTTCGGTTAAGGTTACGCTTGAAAGTGCGCTCATTATGGCAAAAACCTCTGCGGATAAAGACAGAGTAAGACAAGCTATAGCCTTGATCAACTCGTTCACTTACGACGATTACATTGATTTTTGTATGACTCAGCTCAAGCGTGATATCGATGCAGGTAAGGTTAAAAGACCGGCATCAATGAACGAGGGTGATGAATCCTCAACTGCGACGCAGGAAGAAAGCCGCGTTTCAATTCAGGAAAAGTTCCTTCAGTTGAAGGAAGCTTACCCTCCGAATCGAGGTGTAACTTTTTTCCAGAGTTATGGCGGAGCAATTCAGTGCTTTGGTTTTGCTCGTTTTGCGTTTAATAAAATCTTTGACTGTGATATGCCGGCTAGTTATAAAAACGAAAAGCGTTATGAATATGTAAACAATCAGAATGTTGTACTGTTAGGTCAGCTCAGCGGAGCAGGTGCAGTCACCGAGGCAAATGTAAAAGAGCTTTTGTCACAAGCTCTTGTTGGTGATATCATTCAGGCTTGCGGTGCTTCACAGCATACGATGATGGTTGAAAAGGTCACTGAAAACTCCGTTCGGGTTTATGAATGCAACTGGGACGGCGACTGTTGTATTTATGAAAGAGAGATTAGTTTTGCGAAATTTGCGGCAACTTACAGTCAACCTCATTCCGTCAGTGAAAGCGGTGTGTCTCTTTACCGTGCGGCTAATTATGACAGTCTTTATTGGGACGGAACGGCTGTTTTTTATGATGACAGTGTAAACTTTGTTATCGAGAACGGAGTGCTTGTAAAATACAACGGCTGGCAGCAGTATGTACTCATTCCTGAAGAAGTAACAGCTATTGGTGACAAAGCTTTTTATAACAATGATCGTATTATCGGTGTGACGATGATGGACGGTGTGGTAAGTATCGGTCAGGAAGCATTTAAGGATTGTGACAATCTGTATTTCTGTCAGTTGTCAAATTCTCTGGAGACGATCGGATATGGTGCCTTTAACAGCTGTAATAATCTGTCTTCTGCACATCTGCCTGATACGGTGACATCGCTCGGTGGGTATGCGTATTATGATTGTTCATCATTGTCTTCTGTTAATTTGTCGTCATCACTTGAAGCGATTAATTACTATGTATTTTCGAATTGTACTTCTTTGACAAGTATCAATATTCCGGACAGTGTAACAAAGATAGACATCCAAGCATTTGATAATTGTACATCCTTAAAAGATGTTACATTGTCAAAATCATTGACAGAAATGGGTCGTCAAGTATTTGGTTTTACAGCGATAGAGAGCATAGAAATACCTAAATCTCTTGATAGTTGCCATGTCAATTACAATTATTCATATACTTTTAATGGTGAAACCTATGCAATTCCACAAGGACCGTTTGCAGGTTGTGATAAATTAAAGGAAGTTATCTTTGAAACAGGAACAACGCAAGTGGCTCAATCGTTATTTTCAGGTTGTGTAGGTCTGGAAGAGATTGTAATTCCGGATAGTGTTACAGTTATAGAGAGTTGCGCATTCAAAGGATGCGTCAGATTATCATCTGTGGATATTTCTGATTCTACAACCTTGATTGATTATGAAACGTTTTATGATTGTGTTTCTTTGACTAAAGTAGTTATACCAGATAGTGTTACATCAATAGGAACTAACGCATTCAATAATTGTGATTCTTTGATTGAAGTTAAGATACCTGATAGTGTAACTTCTGTTCAATCCAATTATTATGCATGTTATACTTTTGCCTATTGTGACAAACTAGAGAAAGTTACGCTGAGTGAAAGCATTACATCTGTTCCTGATCGTATGTTCATCGGGTGTACAGCATTAAAAACAATTAGAATCCCTGATGCAATTGAATCAATAGGTACCGAAGCTTTCAGTGGATGCACATCTTTGGAGTCTTTTGAGTATTCGGAAAACACAAAACTCAAGACTATCGGTAATAATGCTTTCTACGGCTGTACTTCACTAAAAGAAGCGATTTTACCTGAAACACTAACTTCGGTTGGTTCGTGTGCTTTTCAGAATTGTACCGCACTTGAAAAGGTATACATTCCTCAGTCAACCAAAACTATCGGTTCGCAGGCTTTTAAGGGATGTGAAATGCTTTCGGATGTCACTTTTGCTGATTACAGTATCTCTGAAATTCCGTCACAAGCATTTATGGATTGCCCGTCACTAACCGAGATCGTTTTTCCGAAGGGACTTAAGAAAATCGGCAGTCAGGCTTTTGTAAATGATATATCATTGTTCAATTTGACAATCCCGATGTCTGTCACTTCAATCGACAGCACAGCATTCTCTTACCCTGCAAAAACAACTATCTTCGGTGTTGCAGGTACTTATGTTGAAACCTTTGCTAATGATGGCGGATTTAACTTTACGGATATTTCAGCTCCGTGTGAGGGTATAATTCTTGTAGATGAGGTTGAGAATGTTGTTCTCGATGTCGGTCAGACATTCAGGGCAGTTTTTGAGTTTTGGCCGGAAGAACATACAGATATTGTTACCTTGACGGCAAGCAATAATAAAGTAACAATTAACGGAATGGACATCTATGCAATGAATACAGGTGATACTGTTATCACGGCAACAACCTCAAGTGGTTGTACTTATGAATTCAATGTTCATATCCGCAGTCCGAAGAGCATTTCTATAACAACTCAACCCAATAAACTTGAGTATATAACAGGTGAAGAGCTCGATTTAACGGGAATGGTTGTTCAGGTTCTTTACAACGATAACTCAACACGGGCAGTAACGGATTACACAGTCAGTGGCTTTGACAGCTCTGTTGAGGGTGAGTATACCGTAACTGTTAAGTGGGTATCAGCAGCCAAAAGTACGTATTCAACTTTATTCAAAGTAACTATTATTGACCCTGCTCCTGAACTGACAGGAATAGAGGTAACGAAACTTCCCGACAAGATCACTTACGCTAAGCGTGAAGGCTTTGATCCGACCGGTATGGTTATTTCAGGTCTTTACTCTGATGGTTCAAAAGCAGAAGTAACAGGATATAAAGTTACAGGCTACAATGCGTTAAAAACAGGAACACAGACCCTTACCGTTGCTTACGAAGGCTTTACTGCACAGTTTACCGTTACTGTAGGTGCTTCCTGCACACACAGCGCAACTGAAATCCGTAATGCTTCGATTGCAACCTGCACAACTCCGGGCTATTCAGGTGATACATATTGCACGAGCTGTAATGCACTTGTTTCATCAGGTCAGGAAATCCCTGCAGTTCTTCAGGATTGTTTCGTCAGCGATGACATGCTCAGCGGTCTTACACCGGGCATATCAAAGGATGAATTTATTGGTGCATATTTCAATAGTGATTCATCAGAAATAGAATTTGCTTCACCCGTAGTCGGTACAGGTACAGTTGTTACCATTACACACAGCGACGGTTCGTCAGAAGCTTTCGAGATTCTTATTTATGGTGATCTCAATGGTGACGGTTGGTACGACGGTACAGATGCAGTTCTTGTTAAATGCCTTATTGATGGTATGCTTACAGAAGATGATGTCAGTGAAGCTGTTTATATGGCTGCTGACTGCAACTGTGATGGTTATATTGACGGTTGGGATATCGAAATGCTCGAAAAAGCAGGTCTGCTCCTCTCAGCTATCGATCAGTCCAAGCCTGCAGAAGTTCTTCTTGAAACTTCATCAGAGTATGTTGAGTATATCTCACTCATCGACCAGTCTCCCGAGCTTGAGATTGAAGAAGATGCTCCCGAAGCTGATGCAGAGGAAACTCCCGAGCAGGATGTAAACGAAGAAACAGATTTCTTTGAAATGATTCTGAACTTCATCAGAGCAATCATCGAAATGATTCTCTCCCGCATCCCTGTTCCGTACAAATAAGCATATTTAGACACAAATCCCCGATGCATTTACCATGCATCGGGGGTTTTTATGTTCAGGAAGAGAAACAAGGTTCCGTCCCTGTGTGAGAATTTCCTATAGCCTGTGTCTTTAGGAATAATATGTTAGAAGGAATAATTTTAAATAGACAAACAAAAGCTCAATTTGATCATTTGATGAAATATGATCAAATTGAGCTTGACAAACATATAGTTTGAGTCATATAATTTAATTGTATCAAAATCGAAAAAATGAGCAAATTAATCCCGGGAGATGATTACAATGAGAGCTTATGATTACAATCAAAAATGGCAAACGCTTTTAACCCCCGAAATTGTATCAATGCTTTCGCAAATACACGAATTTAAAGGTGAGCAAAACTTATTTATAGAAGCGCAAAGCGACACACTCACTCAGCTTGTGGAAATAGCTAAGATTCAAAGTACAGAAGCTTCCAATAAAATTGAGGGTATTTACACTTCTGATGAGCGTCTCAAGAAACTCGTAACAAACAAAACAACGCCGAAAACCCGCAATGAACAGGAAATTGCAGGCTACCGTGATGTGCTTTCGACCATACACGAGAGTTATGAATTTATCCCCGTTAAACCTTCTATCATCTTGCAGTTGCACCGCGACTTATATAAATTCAGCGGAAAGTCGATTGGCGGCTCGTATAAAAATTCGGATAACGTCATTGCCGAAGAGGACGATTCAGGCAATCGTTTTGTCAGATTTGAGCCTGTTACGGCTTGGGAAACACCGACTGCAATTGAAGCGCTTTGTTCGGCTTTCGACGATGTAGTCAGCAGAAACGAGGCCGATCCTTTGCTTATCATTCCGATGTTTATTCTTGATTTCCTTTGCATTCATCCTTTTAACGACGGTAACGGCAGAATGAGCCGATTGCTTACTCTGCTTCTGCTTTACCGTGCAGGTTATATCGTTGGTAAATACATCAGTATCGAAAAGGTTATTGAAGCCTCAAAAGAGACTTATTACGAGTCTCTTCAGAACAGTTCACAGGACTGGCACGAAGGGGAGAATGATTATTCGCACTTTGTGAGGTATATGTTGGGCGTAATTCTCTCGGTATACCGTGACTTTTCTGCCAGAGTCAAGGTGCTTACGACAAGCGGACTTTCAAAACCTGACCGTGTTCGAGAAATTATCAAAGACACTCTCGGCAAAACAACAAAAACAGAACTAATGCAAAAATGCCCTGACATCAGTCAGGTAACGGTGCAGAGAACGCTCAACGAGCTTGTCAAGAACGGCGATATTATCAAAATCGGCGGCGGACGCTACACATCTTATGTTTGGAACAGGGAGAAATAAATTATGATTACAGGTGAACTTAAAAATAAAATCGACAGCTTGTGGGATGTTTTTGCCGCAGGCGGACTCGTTAACCCTCTTGATGTTATTGAGCAGATCACATACCTTATGTTTATCCGTGACCTTGACGATTCGGATAACCTTCGCGCGAAAGAGAGTGCAATGCTCGGTCTGCCCTATAAGAGCATTTTTGCAGGCGAGGTAACCGTTGGTGACCGCAAGGTTGACGGCAGTCAGCTCAAGTGGTCTGTTTTTCGTGATTTTCCTGCAGGCAAAATGTATGCAACAATGCAGGAATGGGTGTTCCCGTTTATCAAAAATCTTGACGGCAAGAAGGACAGTGCATACTCCAAATATATGGATGACGCTATCTTTAAATTGCCGACACCTTTGCTTCTTTCAAAAGTTGTTGATGCCCTTGACGAAATATATGCGATTATGGCAAAGGAGCAGGACAAGGATGTACGCGGAGATACATACGAATATCTTCTTAATAAAATTGCACAGTCGGGACTTAACGGACAGTTCCGTACACCTCGCCACATTATAAAAATGATGGTTGAATTGATGCAGCCGAAAGCAGATGATGTAATCTGCGACCCTGCTTGCGGTACAAGCGGATTTCTGGTAACTGCAGGCGAATATCTCAAAGAGAATCTCAGGGAAGAGATCTTCTTTAACAAGCAGAAGAAAGACCACTATATGAATCATATGTTCTATGGCTATGATATGGACAGAACTATGCTTCGTATCGGTGCTATGAATATGATGACTCACGGTGTTGAGCACCCGTTCATTGAATACCGTGACAGCCTTTCCGACCAGAACGCTGACAAGGACAAGTTTTCGCTCATACTTGCGAATCCTCCGTTCAAGGGCAGTCTTGATTATGACACGGTTTCAGCCGATTTGTTAAAGGTCTGCAAGACAAAGAAAACAGAGCTTCTTTTCCTCGCACTTTTCCTTCGAATGCTTCGTATCGGCGGCAGATGTGCCTGCATCGTACCTGACGGTGTTCTTTTCGGCTCATCAACAGCACATAAAGCAATCCGTAAGGAGATTATAGAAAACAACCGTCTTGAGGCTGTTATCTCTATGCCCTCAGGCGTGTTCAAGCCCTATGCAGGTGTTTCGACAGGTATACTTATCTTTACCAAGACTGAACACGGCGGAACGGATAATGTATGGTTCTATGATATGACGGCAGACGGCTACAGCCTTGACGACAAGAGAACGGAAGTCAAAGATAACGATATTCCCGACATCATTGCCCGTTTCCGTTCCTTTAATAGCCTTCCCATTGAGGGTAAGGTGGAATATGACGAAACCAAACGCGAGCGTACAGAAAAATCCTTCTTTGTTCCCAAAGATGAAATCGTACAGAATGACTACGACCTTTCAATAAATAAGTATAAGAAGACGGAGTATGTTGCTGTAGAATATCCGCCGACAAGCGAAATCATCGCAGATCTTTTCGACCTTGAAGAAAAAATCACCAACGGACTCAAAGAGTTGGAGGGAATGCTTAATGGATAACGAATTTAAGTTTTTATTATACAAAGCAGAAAAAGAAGATGTGTCTGTTGATGCTCTTATTAAGGATGAAACAATATGGCTGACACAAAAAGCAATGGCGGACCTTTTTGACATTGATAAGTCAGGTATCAGCAGACATTTAAGAAACATATTTGAAAGCGGAGAATTAGAAGAGGAAGTGGTTGTTGCAAAAATTGCAATACCCACTCGACACGGAGCAATGCCTGATAAAGAACAACATTCGCTGACAAATTATTATAGCCTTGATGCAATCATTTCTGTCGGATACAGAGTGGATTCTATTCGGGCAACTCATTTCCGTAAATGGGCAACCGGAGTTTTAAAAGAATACATGATTAAAGGTTTTGCTATGGACGACGAGCGTTTGAAGCAGGGCAAAACGGCATTTGGTAAAGATTATTTTCGTGAATTGCTGGAACGCGTTCGTTCAATTCGTGCGAGTGAACGTCGTATCTGGCAACAGGTTACGGATATATATGCAGAATGCAGTGTTGACTATGACCGCACTTCACCGACTACACGGGATTTTTACGCTATGGTGCAAAACAAGTTCCATTACGCTATTGCAGGACAGACAGGTGCAGAAATAATCTACACACGCGCAGACCATACGAAAGAGAATATGGGATTGACTACATGGAAAAATGCTCCCGAAGGACGAATTCTGAAATCTGATGTGAAAGTTGCAAAAAACTATCTTGATGAAAAACAGATTCGACAGTTGGAACGCACAGTCAGCGGATATTTCGATTATATTGAAGACCTTATTGAGCGTGAAAACAGCTTTACAATGGAACAGTTTGCACAAAGTGTGAATGAGTTTTTGGCGTTCCGTCGTTATGATATTCTTCCTGACAAAGGAAAGGTTTCGCACAAAACAGCAGAAGCAAAGGCTTTTGCAGAGTATGATGTCTTTAATAAAACACAAAAGATTGATTCAGACTTTGACAAGGAAATAAAACGACTTGCCGAAGCGAATAATATAAATTAAAAATGGATGAACTTAAAAAATGCTCGGTTTGAACTGATTTTTTTGAGTTTTTAGTAAAACAAATTCGGATTTGTAGGGATAGATATGAAAGTAAAATTAAAGGATATTTGTACTGTTAACCCTAAAGCACCTGACCTTTCTGATGATTTAATGGTTTCTTTTGTTCCAATGCCTAAAGTGGGAGAACATGGAGAATTTGATCCATCAGATATTAAGAAGTGTATTGATGTAAAAAAAGGTTTTACGAGCTTTACAAATGGTGATGTTTTATTTGCGAAAATTACACCATGTATGGAAAATGGTAAAGGTGCTATTGCAAGGTCTTTAGAAAACGGATATGGTTTTGGTAGCACAGAATTTCATGTTCTTAGACCTGATTTTAATCAGGTTACAAGTGAATGGTTATACTATCTTACTAGGTGGAGTGAATTCAGGCGAGTCGCAGAAAAAAATATGACTGGTAGCGCAGGTCAAAAGCGTGTTCCGAAATCGTTTTTAGAAAACTTTGAGGTTGATTTGCCAGAGTTGAATGAACAAAAAGAAAAGACAAACAATCTTATGCATATAAGCAAGTTAATTGATAATCGCAAACAACAACTTGCAAAGCTTGATGAACTCGTCAAAGCCCGATTTGTCGAGATGTTTGGTGACCCAGTTGATAATCCATATGGTTGGGAGCAAACAACATTAAAAAATATTGCGATAGGAAAATTATCATATGGCTCAGGAGCATCGGCTTGCGAATATGATGGAGATATTAGATATGTTCGTATAACTGATATTGATATTAACGGAAGATTAAATGATGATATAGTTTCACCAAACTCAGTTGAAGAAAAATATATTTTGAATGAGGGCGATATTTTATTTGCAAGAAGTGGTGCAACTGTTGGTAAATCGTATCGTTATAGAGAAAGTGATGGTAAATGTTTATATGCTGGCTATCTTATTAGATTAGTACCAAATACAGAAAAGGTATTGCCTGATTATGTGTTTTACTACACAAAGACAAGCTATTATGAAAGATTTATAGCATCAAATATGAAAATAGTAGCACAGCCTAATATCAACGCTCAACAATATGGCGATTTAACGATTTGTATTCCACCAATGGAATTACAAAAAGACTTTAACACCTTCGTCGAACAAGTCGACAAATCAAAATTTGTAGTTCAGCAAAGTCTCGACAAACTCGAAACACTAAAAAAGTCATTAATGCAAAAATATTTCGGATGAGGTGATATTTTGCCAGAAAAAGATAAAAAGAAAAATATTATTTTTTCAGAGGTAATCGACAGCAAAATCAATGGGTATGCTTTAGGTTTTTCATTGTTGATGGTTTCTACGTTTTTGTTGTTCAATAGTACATATTTGCATTGGTCATGGCTCACGTATTCTGTTGGTGCTGTTTTAGGAATTTTGGGTATTGGCGGAATTGGCTGTGAACTTGATAAAAGCAAAAAGGTTAAAGGAATAGGAAACCTTTCCTGCGGCCTAATATTTTTAGGTATTTGGTTGGCTTTATTCGTTTATTTTAACGATAAACCTGTCGTTAATTTTGTAGGAATGTTTCCACTTATCTTTGGAGCTTATGGTTCTGTAAAAGGTTTAATTGAATTGTTTTATTCTATTTGGCTTGAAATTGCAAACTCTCAACGTTCGGTTTCAAAAATTTCAAAAGCTGTGTTTGTATTTATAACACAAATATGCGGTTTAGTTTTGACTGTTTTAAATATATTGAAGATTTTTAAGATTGTGTAATTATTAGAATTAAAGAAAAATCTTCACTCTAACAATATTGGGTTAAGAAATGTTTTTGTGAAATCTTTAAGAAAGGCGAGTGAGATGGTTTTGTTGAAAGAAAATATGGAATTGTTTTATGTAAAACACAACAAATTTATCAAAGTATTATTGTTTTTAGTTTTTGGCGTAATATCAGTGATTGCATTCAAATTTGTTAGAAACAAATTTGAAATACCTTCTTTTGATTTGACAGATAATATGATTACTATGCTTTCTGCGATTTTTGGTGCTGTTGTTGGCGGTATTTTTACATTGCTTGGAACAGCTTTTTCAAGCAAGCAACAATCGAAAGCTTTAATTCACACCAAAAGAAAAAATTTAATATATAAACCACTTTATGATGAGTTGGCGGAAATTCAAAACGATATTTTACAAAAGAACCCTTATCCTATATATATCGATTTCGATAAAAGGGAAAATACAATTCTCAAACATCCACAATACACAGCTTGGAATCGAATAAAAAATGATTCAAGATATCTTGAGGTGCCTGACAGTTTAAAAAAATCTATGAATAATCTATATAACTCTATATATGATTATTTGAATGAACGAAAAGGTTTAAATGAGGAGATTCGTAATATATTAAATAACGTTCTCGATGACAAGGCACAAACAAAGTGTACGATTACTAATATTGGAGATGTATTAGATGATTATGCTTTATCAAAAGACAGTCAAGACATAACTCCGCATATTTCAGATTGTTGTTCTCCGAACATTGTTTTTGATGATTCATTAAAATCAGTTATATCGGAAAGTTTTCATCAAGAATGTTTAAAAAGCAAAAAAATAAGCAAGGTAAAAGAAAAACATCATATGTGGATGATAAATCAAGAAAAAACATTAAAACTTTTAGAGATACTAATTTCCATAGTGAATGCAAAGTATGAGGTGTAGGTATGACTCGTTATGGTTTAAGTAAACATCAAGCGAGACGATTGATTGAAGAAAGCTTAAATAAAAATCCTGATTTAAAGTATTACATAAATAATGATTATTTTGAGGAAATGATTGAGCTTTTAATAGACGGAATATGTGTCGCAATAGAAGAAAACAACAATAAAGTTATTAGAGATATTGAGCATCAATTAAAATTTAGGTTAAAATAAAATCCGAGGTAACAATCTATGACCAACTTTGATTTCTTAACAAAGGACAAGCGGTTTGATACGTTTTCTTCTGTTGCAATTGCGGCGGAAAAGACCTTACATATTGATTTGTCCACTTGTATCATAAACTGCCGAAGGGCGATGGAAATGGCTGTTAAATGGATGTATTCCGTTGACGGCGACCTTGCGATGCCCTATGACGACCGTCTTGTCTGCCTTATGAATAACGAGGATTTCAGAGAAATTGTCGGCATTGATATCTGGCGAAGGATGAAGCTCATCCGTGAGCTTGGCAACAATGCGACACATACAGGCAAAAAGGTTACCCGTGAACAGGCAGAGCTTTGCCTCGAAAACCTTTTTGTCTTTCTCGATTTCGTTGCATATTGCTATTCCGAGACTTATTCTGAAAATCACTTCAATAAAGACCTGCTCAAGATGACTGTCGAAGAGGCTCTTGAGCTTGTATCTGATACGGAAATTGACCTTAAAAGCCTTATTGCAGAGAATGAATCTCTCAAGGCTGAGCTTACCGCCCGCCGTGAAGAACAGCAGCAGACTTATGTTCCGAAGCCTTTGGATATTTCCGAATACAAAACCCGTAAAATATATATCGATGCAATGCTCATCGATGCAGGCTGGACAGAGGGTAAGGACTGGATTAATGAGTATGAACTGCCCGGTATGCCGAACAAGAGTGAGGTTGGCTTTGCCGATTATGTCCTTTTCGGTGATGACGGCAGACCTCTTGCTGTGCTTGAGGCTAAACGCACTTGCGTTGATGTTTCAAAGGGCAGACAACAGGCGAAGCTTTACGCTGACCTTTTGGAGAAAAAGTTCGGCCGCCGTCCCGTCATCTTCCTTTCCAACGGTTTCGACACCCGAATCACGGATAATCTTTATCCCGAGCGCAGGGTTGCTACCGTTTACTCCAAGCGTGACCTTGAAAAGCTCTTTAACCTGCAGACGATGCGAACAAGCCTTAACCACGTGATTGTTGATAAATCAATCGCAGGCCGTTATTATCAGGAAGGTGCAATCAAAGCCGTTTGCGACAGCTTTGATAAGAAAAACCGCCGTAAGGCTTTGCTTGTTATGGCTACGGGTTCAGGTAAGACGAGAACAGTTATTGCTCTTTGTGATGCGCTTTTACAGCACGGTTGGGTTAAGAATATCCTGTTCCTCGCTGACCGTAATTCTCTCGTTACACAGGCAAAACGAAACTTTGTAAATCTTTTGCCCGATTTGTCCGTAACAAACCTCTGCGAAGAAAAAGATAACTACAACGCCCACTGCGTTTTCTCAACTTATCAGACAATGATGAACTGCATCGATTCCGTCAAGGATGAGAAAGGAAAGCTCTTCACCTGCGGTCATTTTGATCTGGTTATCTGCGACGAGGCTCACCGTTCGATTTATAACAAGTACCGTGATATATTCAACTATTTTGACGCACCGTTGGTGGGTCTTACAGCTACACCCAAAGACGAGATTGACAAGAACACTTACGAGGTATTTGAACTCGAAAACAGTGTTCCGACTTACGGTTATGAACTTGCCGATGCCGTTAAAGACGGCTATCTTGTAGATTTTATGTCCGTTGAAACAACGCTCAAATTTATCGATCATGGCATTGTTTACGATGAATTGTCCGATGCAGATAAAGAAGCGTATGAAGCTACATTCACCCACGATGGTGAAATGCCCGAAAGCATCGGTTCGTCTGCACTCAACGAATGGATTTTTAATGAAGACACAATCAAAGAAGTGCTGAACATTCTGATGACAAACGGTATCAAAGTTGATTACGGTCAGAAGATAGGCAAGACGATTATCTTTGCAAAGAACCATAATCACGCTGAAAAGATATTTGAGGTATTCAACAAAGAATATCCGCATCTTAACGGTTATGCAAAGGTAATTGATAACAGAATCAACTATGCACAGAGTGCTATTGATGAATTTTCTGACGCTAAAAAGCTGCCACAGATTGCAATTTCCGTTGATATGCTTGATACAGGTATCGACGTGCCCGAGGTTGTTAACCTTGTCTTCTTTAAGAAAGTTATGAGTAAGGCAAAATACTGGCAGATGATAGGCAGAGGTACTCGTCTTTGTCCGGGACTTCTCGACGGCGAAGATAAGAAGATGTTTTATATCTTTGACTTCTGCGGAAACTTTGAGTTCTTCCGTATGGGCGGAAAAGGTAGGTCAGCGAATCAGATTGCTTTGCAGGGTGCTATTTTTAGCCTGAAAGCTCAGATGGCGTTCAAATTACAGGATCTTGATTATCAGACCGACGAGCTTATACAGTTCCGCAAAGAGTTAGTTGACGATATGGTTCGCAAGGTCAGAGAGCTGAACAAAGAAAACTTTGCTGTTCGTCAGCACTTGAAATATGTTGAGTTGTATGCTAACCCCGACAATTATACAACTCTCACCTATGCAGACACTCTGCTTATCGCAGACGAGCTTGCACCGCTTATCACACCGGACGAAGATGACCCGAAAGCAATGCGATTTGACTATCTTATGTACGGCATTGAGCTTGCATATCTTGCAGGCAAAAAATACGGACGTGCAAGGAGTGATTTGTTCAAGAAGGTTGCAGGTGTTGCAGGTGTTGCAAACATCCCTGAAATTATGGCTCAGTCGGAGTTGATTAACAAAATCCTGCACACCGATTATGTAGCAACTGCTGGCATAAACGAGTTCGAGCACATTCGTGAGTGCTTAAGAGATTTGATTAAGTATATCCCACATGACGGTCTGATATATGACACAAATTTCGACGATGAAATACTCTCGATAGATTGGAATGAATCCGAACTTGAGAACGATGACCTTAAGAACTACAAAGTAAAAGCAGAGTTTTATGTTCGTCAGCATCAGGATAACGAGGTAATCTCAAAATTGAAATCGAATATTCCTCTCAACGCAGACGATGTAAAAGTTCTTGAGCAAATTCTGTGGAGTGAAGTCGGCTCGAAAGCAGACTATGAAGCAGAGTACGGTGAAAAACCGCTCGGTGAATTTGTCCGCGAAATTGTAGGGCTTGATATGACTGCAGCTAAAGAAGCTTTTGCAGAATTCCTCGATAATGTCAATCTTGATTCCAGACAGATTTATTTTGTAAATCAGATTGTCGAATATATTGTACACAACGGCTTGATGAAAGATCTTTCGGTATTGCAGGAATCTCCGTTTACCGATAAGGGCAGTGTTGTTGATGTTTTCACAGACCTCACTGTTTGGATGGGTATTCGAAAAGTCATCGAGCGAGTAAATGCCAATGCAGTAGCAGCGTAACATATCAGCTTAAATATTCTATATAAAATAACAAACCGAACCTTTTGCTAAATGGCATCAGGCTCGGTTTGTATGTTTTTCTCGTCAAAAGGTGCTCAAATGACGAGAAAAAGCAACCCTTGAGGAGAAAGCAGGTAAAATTATTATGTTTATGATGGGGTTAATATATTCAGGGAGAATGATAAAGCATCAAGATTTCTTGACAAAATGTTGCATTTGTACTACTATGAAAATAGTACGAGTGCAATTTACTTTTCGGCACCGTGAAAGCTCTTTTTTCTAAGGAGGAATTATGGCAAGAAAAACCAAAGAACACACCAAACGTAAAATAATCCGTGTGGCGACACGGATGTTCCTTGAAAAAGGCTATACGGATACATCGGTCAAGATGGTCAGCGATGAGTTGGGCATAAGCAAAGGGAATTTCACCTTCCACTTTCCGTCGAAGGAGCATATTCTTGCCGAGCTTGTCGAAATGCTCTGCAAATACCAATGGATGCGTATGGGTGAGGAAGTAAATGACGGTATCAGCTCATTGCTTGCGTTGTGCTTTGAGCTTATGGTGATGGCATCGGCATGCGAGCAGAACAAGGTTGCAAAGGACTTTTTTGTCTCTGCCTATCAGAGCCCCGTTTGCCTTGAAATCATTCAGAAAAATGATACTGAACGCGCTAAGGATGTTTTCGCAGAGTATTGTCCCGACTGGACGGAGGAGAAGTTCCGTGAGGCTGAAACTCTTGTTTCGGGTATTGAGTACGCAACACTGAATGCAATAGACGAAACTGTTCACCTTGAAGCTCGTATCTCAGGTGCACTGAATACAATAATGATGATCTACAATGTGCCTGAAGAAGTACGGAAAAGAAAAATCGAAAAAACCTTGTCGTTGGACTACAAAGGTATGGGTAAGCGTATTTTCAAAGATTTCAGAGATTATGTTGAACTGATGACTGCGGAATAAAAACATATAATCACTCTACAATTGACATAGGGAGGAAATTTTATGAACAAAACATCGAAGAAAATCTTATCAATCATAATTACAATTCTTATGATAGTGACAAGTGTACCTGTATCGTTTGCTGCAGGCGATGTTAACTACATCGATTGTAGTTGGGACGGTACAAAGGTTGTGCATACGCCAAAATCCGTGTCTTCTTACACGGTGGTGGAAAGCGGCACTACTGCGTGGAATGCAGGGTGGTATGTTGTTAACGGTGAAGTCACAATCTCCTCGCACATTATGGTCAGCGGTGATGTTCACCTCATCCTTGCGGATGGCGCATATCTGAATGCTCGACGAGGTATTACTGTGAACGAAGGTAACAGCCTTACAATCTATTCACAGAGCTTAGATGCCGGAATGGGCAGGCTGAAAGCAACAGGTATCTATCAGGGATCAGGTATAGGTGGCGCTGTTGGTGCAACTGCCGGAACTATAACCATTTGTGGCGGCACGATTGAAGCTGAAGGCTCCTCTGAAGGCGGAGCTGCGATAGGTGGCGGCCGTTTAGGTAATGGTGGTATCATTACCATTTATGACGGAATCGTCACAGCGTCAGGTAAATATAGGACAGCGGGCGTTGGTGGCGGCTTAGGTGGAGCCAGTGGCACGATCACTATTAACGGTGGTACCGTAACAGCAACCACCGAAAGGGGTGGTGCCGGTATTGGTGGTGGAAGTGACGATGAAAACGGAGGTACAGTCACGATAAACGGAGGTACGGTGACCACTATAGGAGGCAATGAAGGTGCCGGTATCGGTGGCGGTGACGGTGGAAACGGAGGTACAGTCACGATAAAC
>JAZORX010000113.1:0-15060 GCA_045656845.1 Acutalibacteraceae bacterium
TTTTGCGTAGCAAAAGACGGAGGGATACTTTAAGAAAAAACATTGAAATATCGTTGTTTTCTTTAAAAATATCCCCCAGTCACGACTTCGTCGTGCCAGCCCCCTTTAGGCAAGGGGGCCTGAAAACTGCACCACTGAAAACCCCTACAAACCCGAATTTGCATATTAAAACAGAGGCAATCTGTATAAAATAAAAACTGTGCCGAAAAATCAAGGCTTTTTATAACGGGACGGAAAGCCCGTCTCTGTGCGATTTTTTATTTCTTATCAGAAATAAAAGCCGAGGAAAAATTTCCTCGTATATACTATTAAAAAGTTAAAAAAATAACAAAAAACTCTTGCAATTTATAATATAGTATGTTAACATATCCGAAAGTTAATAAAAAATTAACGATAGAGGCGCATCGCATTATCAGTAACAACTGCTATTCAAGGCCGTGGCAAGGCTTACGGCAGTTGCGAAAGGAATCGTTGCCGAAGGCAGCCTGAGCCAGGGCTGAGCTGGTAGTCGGGAATAAGATCCCGCCTATTGTCGCATATTGCGGAGAGCTATCTTACATTTTTTCACGGCTGTATTGCCGGAATAAATTCGGGTAGTCGATGCAAATCGGCTATTTTTTATTGCTTATCACGGGGCATCGCCCCATTCAGAAGGAGTTTTTAAAATGACAGAAAACAGCATTTTCAGAGGCGCTTCAACAGCCCTCATCACACCCCTTAATGCAGAAGGCATCGACTACGAAAACTTTGGTAAGCTTATCGACTGGCAGATCGAAGAGGGCATCGACTCTCTCGTAATCTGTGGTACAACAGGCGAAGGCTCCACTCTTAGTGACGAAGAGCACAGAGACGCTCTTGAATTTGCATACAAGCGTGCAGCAGGCAGAGTTCCCATGATCGCAGGTACAGGCTCAAACGACACAGCATACGCAATCGACCTTACAAAGTTCGCTTGTGAAATCGGCTACGAAGGTATGCTCCTCGTTACACCGTACTACAACAAGGCTACACAGAACGGCCTTATCAAGACTTTCACAGCTATTGCTGACGAAAGCACAAAGCCCTGCATCCTTTACAATGTTCCGTCAAGAACAGGCTGCAACATCGAACCGGCAACATACGGCGTTCTTGCTGACCACCCGATGATCACAGGTATCAAGGAAGCAAGCGGCAACATCTCAAAGATCGTTGAGACAATGGCAATCGTTGGCGACAGACTTGACCTCTACTCAGGTAATGACGATCAGATCATTCCTCTTCTTTCAGTCGGTGGTTCAGGCGTTATCTCTGTTCTTTCAAACCTTATGCCGAAAGAGACATCTCAGATGTGCCACAAGTTCTTCGAAGGCAAGACAGACGAGGCTCTCAAGATGCAGCTTGATTATCTCCCGCTTATCAACGCTCTCTTCAGCGAGGTTAACCCGATCCCCGTTAAGGCTGCTATGGCTGCTATGGGTTACGGCGAAGATTATCTCCGCCTTCCCCTCACTCCGATGGAAGATGCACATAAGGCTGTTCTTCTTAACCTTATGCGTCAGCAGGGGTTGATCGCATGATGAAGGTACTCATTAACGGTGCTTGCGGCAGAATGGGCAAGGAAGTTGAAGCTCAGGTTGAAGCTTCCGAAACCATGACCGTTGCAGCAAAGGTAGATAAAATGGCAGCTGAAAGCGGCTGCTACACTGATATAAACGATTTCAGCGGTGAAGCTGATGTTATCATCGATTTTTCAAACCACCTCGGCACTAAAGAGCTTCTCGACTATGCCGTGAAGAATAATATCCCTACAGTTGTCGCAACAACGGGACACACACCCGAGGAGCTTGCATACATCGAAGAAGCAGGCAAGAAAATCGCTGTTTTCCACTCTGCAAATATGTCTCTCGGCGTGGCTCTTCTTTGTGAGCTTGCAGTCAAGGCTGCTGCTACAATGCCTGACGCAGATATCGAAATCGTTGAAACTCATCACAACCGCAAGCTCGACGCTCCGAGCGGTACAGCTCTTATGATTGCAAACGCAATCAGGACCGTCCGCGAAAAAGCTCAGTTTGTTTTCGGCCGTGAGGGCAACGCAAAGAGAGAGAAAAACGATGTCGGCATTCACGCTGTGAGACGAGGCAACATCGTCGGTATCCACGAGGTGCTCGTTTCAACAGACAGCCAGACAATCACCCTCAAGCATGAAGCTCATTCAAGAGCACTTTTCGCAGAGGGCGCAGTTTCTGCAGCTGAGTTCATTCTCAACAAGCCTGCAGGACTTTACAATATGAACAGCATTGTTACGGAATAAGGTGTTTTAATGATAAGAATTGGTATAGCAGGTTACGGTAACCTTGGAAAAGGAGTTGAAGCTGCAGTTAAAAACAACCCTGATATGGAGCTTGTTGCAGTTTTCTCAAGAAGAGATCCCGATTCCGTTAAAATAAAAACAGAAGGCGTCAATGTATATCCTTACGATAAAATCGCAGACTATAAAGACGACATCGACGTTATCATAAACTGTGGCGGAAGCGCAAGAGACCTTCCCGAATCAACCCCTGCAATCGCAGAAAACTTCAATGTTATCGACAGCTTCGACACTCACGCAAAAATCCCCGAGCATTTTGCAAGCGTTGATAAAGCAGCGAAGGCAGGAAATAAGGTTGCCGTTATTTCTGTCGGTTGGGACCCGGGAATGTTTTCTCTCAACCGTCTTTATATGAACGCAATCCTCCCCAACGGAAACGATTACACTTTCTGGGGCAAGGGCGTAAGTCAGGGTCATTCAGACGCAATCAGACGAATTGAAGGCGTTATTGATGCCCGTCAGTATACAGTACCCGTTGAAAGCGCAGTTGAAAGCGTGCGTAACGGTGAAAACCCTGAGCTGACAACAAGGCAGAAGCACACAAGAGAATGCTTCGTTGTTGTTGAAGAGGGTGCAGACAAGGCAAGGATTGAAAACGAAATCGTCACGATGCCGAATTACTTTGCCGATTACGATACAACGGTAACTTTCATTTCTCTTGAAGAGCTTCAGCGTGACCATATGGGCATCCCCCACGGTGGCAGAGTTATCAGAAGCGGTTTCACGGGATTTGACCTTAACACAAAACACACAATTGAATACAGCCTCAACCTCGAATCAAACCCTGAGTTTACAGGCAGTGTTCTTACTGCATATGCGCGTGCAGCGTACAGACTCAGCAAGGCAGGCGATTCAGGCTGCAAGACTGTTTTTGATATCGCTCCCGCCCAGCTTATTGATAAATCGGGCGAAGAAATAAGAGCACATATGCTATAAGGAAGAAGGAAGTCAAAATGATCTGCAATAACCTTGGTGTTAACGAAAAGGGTCATCTTACCTTTGCAGGTTACGATACCGTTGATCTCGCTGAGAAGTATCAGACCCCTGCATATATAATGGACGAAAACAAAATCAGAGAAAAGTGCCGTATTTATAAATCTGCGATGAGCGAATTTTTCGGTGGAAGCTCAATGCCTCTTTTTGCAAGTAAATCTCTCTGCTTCAAGAGAATTTACGAGATTATGAAAGAGGAAGGAATGGGAATCGACGTTGTTTCCCCCGGTGAGCTTTTCACGGCTGTCAAGGCAGGCTTCCCGATGGAAAACGCATATTTCCACGGAAACAACAAGACTGACTTCGACATCGCTTTCGCAATCGAAAACGGCATCGGCTATTTCGTCTGCGATAATGTTGAAGAGCTTAACGCAATCGACCGTGAAGCAAATAAAAAGGGCATAAAGCAGAAGATAATTCTTCGCCTTACTCCAGGCATTGACCCTCATACCCACGCAAAAATCAGCACGGGTAATGTCGATTCAAAGTTCGGTGCAGCTATCGAAACGGGACAGGCAAAGGAGCTTGTTGAGCTTGCTCTCTCAAAAGAAAGCATCGCTCTTATGGGCTATCACTGCCATATCGGCTCGCAGATTTTCGAATACGATCCCTTCTGCGATGCAGCTGTGATTATGATTAAATTCCTTGCCGATATGAAATCTCAGCTCGGCTTTGAAGCAAGTGTACTCAACCTCGGTGGTGGTATGGGCGTTAAATATGTTGAATCCGACCCCGAAATTGATTACGCAAAGAATATTGAAGGAATTGCAGACCTTGTTAAGTCTGAGTGTGAAAAGCTCGGTGTAAATCTTCCGACAATCCTTATGGAGCCGGGCAGAAGCATCGTTGCAGACGCAGGACTTACGCTCTACACGGCAGGCACACGCAAGGAAATCAAGGGCTTCAAAAACTATGTTTCGATTGACGGCGGTATGCCCGACAACCCGAGATATGCTCTTTACCAGTCTGCATACACGGTTATGGTTGCAAACAAGGCAAACGAAGAAGCTGATTACGAATGTACAATTGCAGGCCGTTGCTGCGAAAGCGGAGACCTTATTCAGGAGGGCGTTAAAATCCCGAAGCCTGAAAGAGGCGATACGATAGCTGTCCTTACAACGGGCGCATACAACTTTGCAATGAGTTCAAACTATAACGCAATCTGCAAACCTCCCGTCATTATGCTTGACGGCGAAAAAGACTACGTTGCAGTTAAAAGAGAAAGCTTTGACGATCTTATCGCAAGGCAGGTATAAAAAAACAGGAGCTTCATTTCGAAGCTCCTTTCGTTTTTTATTAAACCTTTCGTTTCTCACCTCCAAGTATTTTATTTTTTATAATCATAATATCGTCCTCCTTGTTAACTTTATTTTCGCTGTCATAGTATCGTCCTCCTTAAAAATATTTTTATAAAAAGTTCTGAATTATCTTCCTCCTTACGCCCAACGGATTGCGGGCTGCTGTCTGTTGATTTTCCATATCTTAAAAGCTTTAGTCATCTTTACTGCTGAGAGCATAACCAGCGCATCAACTGCAAACATAATCAATGAAGATAAGATGTATCCCCATCCCGTTACGGCTGAGATGAACACAACTGCTATCACGGAAGCGAAAAGAAGAGCTGCTGCAAGACCTGTGAGAGCTGCGTTTGCGAAAAGACCGAGTCTTGTGTCGTTATCATAAGATGCTTCGAAAACGGAGTAGCTGCCTGTGTAATTTCTTTCCTTTGAGTAGTAGTTTCTGTTCATATTGATTGTCCTCTCTTTTGTGAATTTATTTGTTTATCTCTCCCTGTGATTTAAAGTATACACACCAATAATCCGAAACTGTAAAGACGGTTTTACCCTATAAGCAAAGAAAAACGACGGAAGGCAATCTTCCGTCGTTTGGTTTTATTAAAATGAATTATTCTCAGCCGACTTTGAAAACGTCTACGCTGTCAAGCTCATAGCTTGTTGCATGAATATAGATTGTTCCGTCTTTTTCAAAAACATCATAAGACTCATAACCATCAACAAGCTTGCTTCCTGAAAGTACATCTACAATTGCCTTTTTACCTGAATCGTCCGAACTTATCTGCACAAGCCACGGAGCAACAGTATAACCATCATAAATGTAATCCTTCGCAGCAAAAGAATAGTAGTTGCCATCGCTTTCTCTTGTCGGAATGAAGTTTGTTGAATTCAAGCTAACGCCGTCATTATTCTTGCACTGGAAAATGAATGTTCCGTCCTTCTTGATAATGCCCTTACCGTCATTACCTGAGATGTACCATACGCTGTTTGTTACGGTGTCTTTTTTGATTGTGTTATAGTCGCCGTCAACAATAATTTTGCCTGAGTAATCGTAAACTCTGCCGTTTGAAATAATAAAATCTTCCGTGCAGTCTGAGATTGATTCATCAAACACCTTGCTGAGAACCTTACCTGTCTTATCTACGATGAAATATTTTTCTGAACTGTCAGAGATATTGAAGCGGCCTTCACCTGCTGAATAAACAGAAACATAATTTTTGCCTGTGTACTCAAAAAGCTTTGCGCCGTAAGCGTCGTATACAGCTACCTTTGCGTCATTCTGTACATAATAGCAATCGTTATCAAGGATTCTTGCATCCTCGGGAATTGCATTTCCTGCAGGGCCTACCTTCTTGGTTTCCTCTGCATCTGTTACATATTCAAGAGCAAAGCCGTTTGCTGATTGCTCCCAAGCCTGAGTGCCTGTTGCACCGCTAACAGTCTTACCTGTTGTTAAATCATAGATAACCCATACACCTTTGAAGAAGATTTCGTCTTCATAACTTACCAAAGCTTCATCTTCATTGTCTGTCTCTTCAGTTACCTTTGACCAACGATAATAACGCGCATTGATTCTTGTATATGATGCGTACTCCAAAGGAACAACAACATTACCCATACCGTCAACGAGACCATATGCATTCAACTGAGCAATAGTTGTCATATCGTCTTCAGCTGTTTTGCTTACGATGAAATATGCATCCTTTGACTCGCAGAATGTGTATATTGCGCCTGTATCGTGCTTACCGTCTGCAGAAATAATACCATACTTGCCATCTTCTGTTTTATAGTAAGATGCATTTGCATAAGTGTTGTCATAATTTCCTGCATTCTTTTTGAAAGAACCTGTCTTTGTAGCTTTGAGGCCCTTTGTAACATCTTTCTCTGCCGGCTTAGCATCCTGCTGCTGCGTCTGAGCCGCTGTTGTAGTGGTTGTTTCGTCTGCTGCCTCTTCGCCACCCTTACCGCAAGCTGCAAACAAGGTAACCATTGTTGCTGCTGACATAAAGAGTGCTAAAAATCTTTTAGCTTTCATATTTAACTCTCCTTTCGATGAAACATTTTGTTTCGTCGGAATAAGTCTATCAAATAAAATTTTCGGTGTCAAGAAAAATGAAGAATTTTGTTTAAAAAGAAAAATTTTTACAGCCGAGAGTCTTTTTCCGTGCAGTGTATTTTCAATTAAAAATCCTTGATTTTAAAGGGTTTTCACCACTTTTTCAATATACTTTAAAATACCTTGAAAAACTTGCGGAAACCGCTTGACTTTACCACACTAATGTGGTAACATACCGTCATATTCTTTTAAAATGGTGATGATTATGAACATCAGAAACGAAAACATTGATAAGGTTTTTGAGGCTATTCTTTCCCTTGAAAATCTCGACGAGTGCTACCGCTTTTTTGAGGATATCTGCACAATTAAAGAGATCCAGGATATCGCTCAGCGCTATGAGGTTGCACGGCTTCTGACAAACAAGAAAAACTACAACGAAATAACCAAGGCTACGGGCGCTTCAAGCACGACGATTACGAGAGTCAACAAGTGCCTTATGTACGGCAACGACGGCTACAAAATGGTTATCGAAAGAACAAAGAAGGACTGAGGTGGCAAAATGTTTTCAAGCAATATTCTTAAAAATGAAGAGAAGGCAGTTTTCGCCCTTCGTTCTCTTTACCGTAAATACGGATACACTCCATTCAAAATGAGCAAGTTTGAGGAATACGACCTCTATGTAAGAAACAAGGATTTCCTCGTTTCAGACAGCGTTATCACCTTCACGGGAATGAATGGAAAGCTCCTCGCTCTCAAGCCTGACGTTACACTTTCAATCGTCAAGAATACAAAAGACCTCCCCGACACCGTGCAGAAGGTATATTATAATGAAAACGTTTACCGTGTTTCAAAAAACACTCACGAATTCAGGGAAATTATGCAGACGGGTCTTGAATGCATCGGTGCAATCGGCGTTTACGATATCTTTGAGGTTATCTCCCTTGCAGCAAAAAGCCTCGGTGCAATCAGCGAAAGCTTCGTCCTTGACCTTTCTCATATAGGAATTGTTTCGGCTGTGCTTGATTCAATCGGCTGCAGCAGAGATACAGGCAAGAAAATTCTTACCTGCATCGGCGAAAAAAATCAGAGCGGAATTGAAAAAATCTGCGCTGAAAATGATATCTCTGCCGAAGGCTGTGAAAAGATAGTTTCTCTCGTCGGCACATACGGCAAAATTGAAAAGGTCATCCCTCAGCTTCGTGCAATCTGCGACACTGACGAGCTTAAATCGGCTCTCGCTGAGTTTGAAAGCATCTGCTCCCTGCTCATTTCAAGCGGATTCTCAGAGAAAATCAATATCGACTTCTCAATTGCTACGGATATGAGATACTATAACGGTGTTGTTTTCCAGGGCTTTGTTGAAAATGTTCCGACGGGCGTTCTTTCAGGCGGTCAGTACGATAACCTTATGAAGAAAATGGGCAGAAAGTCAGGCGCAATCGGCTTTGCAGTATACCTTGATACGCTTGAAAGGCTCAACCTCGTTGAAAAGAAATTCGATGTTGACTGCATACTTCTTTATGATGAAAACACAGACCCTGCAGAGCTTGCAAACGCTGTCAACGGGCTCGTTGCAGAGGGCAGAAACGTTATGGTGCAGAAAAACCTGCCCGAAAACATAAAATACAGACAGCTTCTAAAAATCAACGGAAAAGAGGTGGACGAGCTTGAAAACCATGATTAATGTCGCATTGCCCAAGGGTAGACTCGGCGAAAAGGTTTACGATATGTTTGAAAAGTCAGGCTATGAATGTCCGTCCATCAAAGAAGTTAACCGTAAGCTTATTTTTGAAAACGAAGAAGCAGGCGTCCGTTATTTCTGGGTAAAGCCCTCGGATGTTGCTATCTATGTTGAAAGAGGCGCAGCTGATATCGGTGTTGCAGGTAAGGATATCCTTCTTGAGTATGCACCCGATGTTTACGAGCTTCTTGATATGAACCTCGGCAAATGCAGAATGGCTGTTGCCGCTAAAAAAGACTTCCGTGACAATACGGAAAACACCCTTCGTGTTGCAACGAAATTCCCCAACATCGCAAAGGATTATTACAGCAAAAAGGGACGCGATATTGATATCATCAAGCTCAACGGTTCAATAGAAATCGCCCCGATACTCAACCTTTCCGATGTTATCGTTGATATCGTTGAAACTGGCAAAACTCTTCTTGAAAACGACCTTGAGCCGAAAGAAACGATCGTTCCCATCAGCGCAAGGCTTATTGCAAACAAATCAAGCTTCAAATTCAAAATGGAGCAGATCGAAAATATTAAAAACAGTCTGAAAGCTCAGGTGAAAACAGATGATTAAAATTATGAAATACGGCGAGGTTGACAACAAGGATATCTTTGCACGCGGCACTGCTGCAACAAGCGTTGAAGACATCGTCTCAGGAATTATAGAAAATGTTAAGGCAAACGGCGACAAGGCTTTGTTTGAATACTGCGAAAAGTTCGATAAAGCAAAGCTCTCAACTCTTGAGGTTTCTGCAGAAGAAATCGAAGAAGCATTCAACGCTGTTGAGCCGAAATTTGTTGAAATTATAGAAAAAGCTGCCGTAAATGTAAGAGAGTTTCACTCCCGTCAGGTAAGAAACAGCTTCATTCTCAACGAGAAGGATGGCGTTGTTATCGGTCAGAAGGTTCTTCCGATTGAAAAGGTCGGACTTTATGTTCCGGGTGGTACAGCAGCTTACCCCTCAACAGTTCTTATGGACAGTATCCCTGCCAAAATCGCAGGCTGTAAGGAAATCGTTATGGTAACTCCTCCGAACGCAGAGGGCAAGGTTAATCCCGTTATCCTCGCAGCGGCAAAGATTGCAGGAGTTGACCGTATTTTCAAGCTCGGTGGCGCTCAGGCAGTTGCAGCTCTTGCTTACGGTACTCAAAGTGTACCGAAGGTTGATAAAATCGTCGGCCCCGGCAACGCATTCGTTGCAGAGGCAAAGAAGCAGGTTTTCGGTATGGTTTCAATCGATATGATTGCAGGACCTTCTGAAATCCTCGTTGTTGCAGACAAGACCTGCAACCCGAAATTTGTAGCTGCAGACTTGCTCTCTCAGGCTGAACATGATAAAATGGCAAGTGCTGTTCTCGTATGTGACGATATGGATTTTGCCGAAGCAGTCAGCGCAGAGCTTGAAAGGCAGATTCCCCTTCTTCCCCGTGAAGAAATCGCAAGAACTTCAATCGACAATAACGGAAAAATCATCGTTGCCGACGACCTTCTCAAGGCTATCGACATTGCAAACGAGATCGCTCCCGAGCACCTTGAGCTCTGCATGGATAACCCGTTTGATTACCTTGACAAAATCAAACACGCAGGTTCAATCTTTATGGGCAAATACTGTCCCGAGGCTCTTGGCGACTATTTCGCAGGTCCTAACCACACATTGCCGACGAGTGGCACGGCTCGCTTCTCCAGCCCCCTCTCCGTTGACGATTTCGTGAAGAAAACTCAGTACACTTACTATACAAGAGATGCACTTTCAAAGGTAGCCGACGATGTCGCTTTCTTTGCAGAAAAGGAAGGACTCTCAGCTCACGCAAGAAGTGCAACAATCAGATTTGAGGAAGACAAATGAGCAGATTTTTCAGCAAAAAATATTCATCCCTTGAGGCTTACACTCCCGGTGAGCAGCCCAAGGATATGAAATACATCAAGCTTAATACAAACGAATCTCCGTTTCCACCTTCGCCGAAGGTTACGGAATATGCGAAGGCTGAGAGCGAAAAGCTCAATCTCTATTCCGACCCCGAAAGCCGTGTTCTGACTCAGAAGGCTGCAGACCTTTTCGGTGTTAAGTACGAAAATGTTCTTATGACAAACGGCTCGGACGAGATTCTTAACTTTGCTTTTATGGCTTTCTGCGACGAGAATAAAGGCATCGCTTTTCCGTCAATCAGCTACGGCTTCTACCCCGTTTTTGCAGAGCTTAACCATATCCCGTATAAAGAAATCCCTCTCAAGGAAGATTTCAGCATCGATATTGAGGATTACTGCAACATCGGGATGAACATCGTTATTGCAAACCCCAACGCTCCGACGGGACTTGCCCTTACTGCAGAAGAAATTGAAAAAATCGTTACAACAAACGCAGACAGCGTTGTTATCATCGACGAAGCATATGTTGATTTCGGCGCAGAAAGCGTTGTTGATCTTACGAAGAAATACGATAACCTTCTCGTTACGCAGACATTCTCAAAATCCCGTTCTCTTGCAGGTGCAAGACTCGGCTTCGGCATCGGCAACGAGGCCCTCATCGCAGACCTTAACACAATAAAATATTCAACCAACCCCTATAATGTTAACCGTATGACCTCTGCAGCAGGTATTGCAGCGATTGAGGACAACGATTACTATATGACAAACTGCAGAACAATTGCAGAAAACAGAGAGTATACAAAGGCTGAGCTTCAGAAGCTCGGATTTGAAACTCTCGATTCAAAATCAAACTTTATTTTTACCCGTTGCGATAAAATCGGTGGCGAAGAGTTTTATCTCACTCTTAAGAAGATGGGTATTCTCGTCCGTCACTTCACAAAGCCTCTCATCAGCGACTATGTCAGAATAACAATCGGCACAAAAGAGCAGATGGATGCACTTCTTGACGCAACGAAAAAAATACTTGAGGTGAAATAAATGAGAACAAGTGAAATTAAAAGAGACACTGCTGAAACTAAAATCAGCCTCACTCTCGACCTTGACGGTACAGGCAAAAGCGAGCTTGCAACAGGCTGCGGCTTCCTTGACCATATGCTCACTCTTTTTGCAAAGCACGGCAGATTTGACCTTACGGTAAACTGCGACGGTGATGTGAATGTTGACGACCACCACACGGTTGAGGACATCGGCATCTGCCTCGGCAAAGCTTTCAGCGAAGCTCTCGGCGATAAGAAAGGCATCGTACGCTACGGAAACTTCATCCTTCCGATGGATGAAGCGCTCATCATGTGTGCCGTTGATATTTCAGGCAGAGATTATCTTGCTTATAACCTCGAAATTCCGACTCAGAAGGTCGGCACATTTGACACAGAGCTTGTTGAGGAATTTATGCTCGGTTTCGTCAGAAACGCAGGTATCACTCTTCACATCGCTCAGCTCAGCGGCACAAACTCGCACCACATAATTGAGGGCACATTCAAGTGCCTTGCAAGGACATTGCGTCAGGCCGTTAACATTGATGAAAATTTCAAGGACGAAATCCCGTCCACTAAAGGTGTTTTATAATGATAGCAATAATCGACTACGGCGTTGGTAACCTTTTCTCTCTTAAAAGCTCGTTCAACGCTATCGGCGCAGATGTCGCCGTTACGGACAGTGAAGAAATCATCCGCTCTGCAGATAAAATTATCCTCCCGGGTGTCGGTGCTTTTTCAGACGCAATCGCAAAGCTTCGTGCAACGGGACTTGACAAAGTCCTCATCGATGAAGCAAAGAAAGGCAAACCCGTTATGGGTATCTGCCTTGGTATGCAGATGCTTTTTGAAAAAAGCTTCGAATACGGCGAATATGACGGTCTCGGCCTTCTCAAGGGTAATGTTGTAGGAATGCAGGGTGTTCTTCCCGAAGAGCTGAAGATTCCCCACATCGGCTGGAATGCACTTCACTTCAGGCAGAAGGACTGTCCCCTTTTCAGATATATAAAAGAGGACGACTGCGTTTATTTTGTTCATTCATATTTCGCAGAGGATTGCGACGAAAGCGTTGCAGCAACTACGGAATACGGCAAGGAGCTTACTGCTGCCGTTGCTTACAAAAACATTTACGGCTGTCAGTTCCACCCTGAAAAAAGCGGTGATGTCGGCCTGAATATCCTCAGAGCATTTTGTGAAACGGAGGCAGAATGATGAATATTTTCCCTGCTATTGACCTTTACGAGGGTGCTGCCGTCCGTCTTTTCAAAGGCGACTACAACCAGATGACGGTTTACGATAAAAACCCTCTCAACATAGCAAAAAAGTTTGAAGAATGCGGTGCAGAGTTTCTGCATATGGTTGACCTTGAAGGTGCAAAAACGGGACTTACACCCAATCTTGAAACGATCGAAAACATAGTTAAGAACACATCCCTCTTCGTCGAGCTCGGTGGAGGTATCCGTTCAATGGAAACCGTTGAAAAATATCTTTCAATCGGTGTTTCCCGTGTGATTCTCGGCACTGCTGCGATCACGGACGAGTCTTTCCTCGACGAAGCAATCGCAAAATACGGCGAGAAAATTGCCGTTGGTGTTGATATCAAGGACGGTTTCGTTGCAATCAAGGGCTGGACTGAAAAATCACAGTATACTTTTGAAGATTTCTGCAAAAAAATGCAGGACAAGGGAGTTAAAACTCTTATCTGCACAGACATTTCAAAGGACGGTGCAATGAAGGGCACAAACCGTGAGCTTTACAAATCTCTCAGCGAAAAGCTCAGCCTTGACATTATCGCATCGGGCGGAGTTTCAACAATTGACGATATCAGAGCGCTTCGTGAAATGAACCTTTACGGTGCAATCATCGGCAAAGCGTACTATACAAACGCAATAGACCTGAAGGAAGCAATCGAGGTGGCAAAATGATTACAAAAAGAATTATTCCCTGCCTCGATGTTAAGGACGGCAGAGTTGTTAAGGGTGTCAATTTCCTCGGTCTTGCCGATGTTTCTTCACCCGTCAAGCTCGCAGAGTTTTACTCCTCCTGTGGCGCAGACGAGCTTGTTTTTTACGATATTACTGCTTCTGCTGAGGGCAGAAAGCTTTTCACGGATATCCTGACGGAGGTCGCAAGCAAGGTGTTTATTCCCCTTACCGTCGGTGGAGGTATCAACACCGTTGACGACTTTGACCGTGTGCTCAAATGCGGTGCAGACAAGGTCAGCGTAAACTCAGGCGCAATCCGTAACCCCGAGCTTGTGCGCGAAGCTGCTCACAAATACGGTGATCAGTGCGTTGTTCTTTCAGCCGATGTGAAGAGAGTTGACGGTGAATTCCGTATCTTTGCAAAGGGTGGCCGTGAGGACACGGGAATGGAAGCAATTTCATGGATTAAAAAATGTGTCGGAATGGGCGCAGGTGAAATCGTCGTCAACAGCATTGACACAGACGGAGTCAAGCAGGGCTTTGGCCTTGAGATGCTCGAAGCAGTCTGCAACGCAGTCAATGTGCCCGTTATCGCATCAGGCGGCGCAGGTTGCATTGATGATTTCACAAAGCTCTTCAAGGCTTTGCCCAAGGTTGATGCAGGTCTTGCGGCTTCAATATTCCATTTCGGTGAGGTTGAAATCAAAGACCTTAAAAAAGAACTCAGAAAAAACGATATCATAGTGAGGTTATAAAAAATGAATTTGGACGAATTGAAATTTGACGAAAAAGGACTTATCCCTGCCGTTGTAGTTGACGCAAAGAGCAAGAAAGTTCTTACCGTTGCATATATGAACAGAGAAAGCCTTGAAATCAGCATAAAAGAGAAGCGCACCTGCTTCTGGTCCCGTTCCCGTCAGGAGCTCTGGCGCAAGGGCGAAACAAGTGGCAACGTGCAGAAAATCGTCAGCATAACAGCTGACTGCGACAAGGATGCTCTTACAGTTCTCGTTGAAAAAGAAGGCCCTGCCTGCCACCTCGGCACAGACTCCTGCTTCAACAACACAGTATGGGAAAACGACGAGCTTCACGAGTTTTCTTACGAAGGTCTTCTCAAGCTTATCGAAGGCAGAAAAATCAACAAGCAGGAAGGCTCATACACAACATATCTTTTTGAAAAGGGTATGGATAAAATCCTTAAGAAGGTCGGCGAAGAATCAACAGAAGTTATCATCGCTGCAAAGGATAACGACAAGAGAGAGACCGTATACGAAATCGCAGACCTTGCATACCATGTTATGGTGCTTATGATCGAGATGGGAATTTCACTTGAAGATATCTTTGACGAGCTCGCTTCACGCCATGTTATTGACCACAAGGTTAAGCAGGAAAAGAGCACAGCACAGTAAAAAGCAAAAAGAAAGGAGCTGTAAAAACGGCTCCTTAAATTTTTATATAGTAATAAATCCTGAAGCACCCCGTCAAATTCGGGTTTGTCGATATCTTTAAATCATGAAAAATCTTTCTCTGTGTCCGTAGGGGCAGATATTATCTGCCCGTGGTTTTCGAATTGTTTTAACGGGAACATAATATGTTCCCCTACGGAGTCGCTCGAATCGTGGTTCATAGGGTTCGACGCTTTGCGACGAACCAATATTCTGCAATATTTTACGGCGTGTCGCAAGCGTCACGCCCTACGGTTTTTATTCAATTTGGCTCGTAGGGGACGGGTTTCCCGTCCCGAAAGCAGTATAAATCAACGGGAGGCGAAACGCCTCCCCTACGAACACAAACACAAATTGTGCGTAATT
>JAZORX010000114.1:0-12531 GCA_045656845.1 Acutalibacteraceae bacterium
ATTTTTCTCGCATATCCATTTATAATTGCAAAAAGAATCAAGCACGAAGAAGAATTCCTTGAGAAAGAACTTAATGGATATCGTGAATACAAACAAAAAGTAAAATACCGCCTGATACCATTCATTTGGTAATAATTTCCCCACTTTACTAACCTCCACACAGACAGCAATCGCTGAGAAGAAAGATGATAAAATCAAAATTGTAAACTGATGCAGAAATAGCAGGTGTTTTAGTATGGATTATAACAAAAAACCAAAAATGATTCTTTTTGATGTAGGCGGAACTCTCTTTGATGACGGCAGGTTTAATCCTGCTGACGGATTTGAAAAGCTGAGGCTTTCCTCTCTCAACCCTGAAATTACAACAGCTGAAAAACTCGCTGAATATTGGGACGAATACCTTAACGAGGTTTCCGGTATCAAATCAAAGTCAGGGACATTTCTCGATATTCCGCTGTCTGCTGTTATAAAATACGCCACTATGCGCGCAGGCTTGATTTTTGAGATACCAATGGCAGAGCAAGAAGAAATCTTCGACAGATATAATTCAACAAGAAAAGTTCTTGACAGTATTCCTGAGCTTCTCGAAAAGCTTGACTCGATTGGAATCCGCACGGCCATAATAAGCAATAATATGATGAGTGGAGAGAGTCTTTCTCTTGCCGTTAAAAGATGGATTCCGACTTCAAAGTTTGAGTTCTGCCTTACCAGTGCAGATATTCTTTTCACAAAACCATCGTCGGATATATTTGATTGTGCATTGAAGTATGCCTCTCTTAATCCGTCAGAATGTTGGTATTGCGGTGACGGAAAGATCCCTGATGTGTACGGCTCATCCCGTTGTGGAATATCCCCTGTTCTTATTGACGAAAAATCTGAAACTCACTTTGAATTCCGTAACGATGAAGTGTGCGAAAATTACCTTGCAATCAACAATTGGAACGCATTGAAAGATTTTGTTTCTGATTTGCGATAAAATTTACAATAAGCAAAACACGTCCCCTTGGAGAAATCCAAGGGGAGTTTTCATCTGTTGCAAAAAGACCTTGTTTTTGCTATAATAATTCTGGATTAAACTAAAAAGATCATAGAATCAAGGTGTTTTTTATGTCCAGAAAATTATTTTGTGAAATTTCGCCTCTGGCTTACAAAATTTCAACCCTTAAGTGCCGAACCATCAGAAAAGTGAAAAACATATTTTTCAACCAGAAATTTGCTAAAACCAAGCAAGAAGAGTTGCTGCCGGTTGTCATTTACAAGCACAATTCACTCATCAGACGAAAGCTCGGCAACACACAAATGGATCTTCAGGAAAACAAAGCCGTAAATCTCTCCCTGAGTGCCCCTAAAGTGAACGGTATTCTGATTCGTCCCGGGGAAACATTTTCTTTCTGGGAACTCGTTGGAAATGTAACCGAATCTAAAGGATATAAAGAAGGCGTAACTATCACCAAGGGCGAAGCAAAAGCAGGAATCGGTGGTGGCTTGTGCCAGTTTACAAATCTGATTCATTGGATGGTTTTACATACACCACTGACGATCATCGAGCACCATCACCACGATCAGATTGATCTTTTCCCTGATTTTAACAGGCAGGTGCCTTTCGGAACAGGCACATCAATTCTATACAACTATCTCGACTACCGTTTTAAAAACGAGTCCGATATAACTTATCAATTGATTACATATGTTACAGATACGCATCTGTGTGGCGAGCTTCGTGCTTCAGACAAATTATCCGTAAAATATCACATAACAACCGAAAACGAGCATTTCGTCCGTGTTGACGATACTGTCTACCGAAGAGGTAAAGTATATCGGACTTGTATAGATAAAGCTACAGGAAATGAGCTTTCCCGTGAGCTTATCCGCGACAATAACGCAAAGGTTATGTACGACGCAAGCCATCTTGTATAGCATATTCATCCCCTGATGCTAAAGCACCCCGAATTTCAACCATTCGGGGTGCTTTCGTTGTTCAGTATAGATTTTTTATAATTTGATTTTCTCACCTTTTTTAATTCGCTCACGGTATTCTGCAGTAGCGCAGAAAATAACATCGCCTGATGAATTAATTGCAGTTTCAAGAGAATCCTGCACAACGCCGATTATGAAACCGACTGCAACAACCTGCATTGCAACATCCTGTCCGACTCCGAGAAGCGAACAAGCCATAGGAATAAGAAGCAACGAGCCACCTGCAACACCTGAAGCACCACAAGCGCCGAGAGTCGCAACCAGACTGAGCAACAGTGCGATAACAATATTCACCTCAATACCCTGCGAAAAAGCAGCGGAGAGTGACATTACTGTTATTGTGATTGCTGCACCGTCCATATTGATTGTAGCACCAAGAGGAATTGCTACTGAATAATACTCCTTATCAAGACCAAGCTTTTCGCAAAGCTTCATATTGACAGGTATATTTGCTGCCGAGCTTCTTGTGAAGAAAGCCGTAACGCCTGATTCTTTAAAGCATCTGAACACAAGCGGATAAGGATTTTTTCTGAGCGTGAGTGCAACGACAATCGGATCAACAATAAATGCAACGGCAAGCATACAGCCTACAAGCAAAAGTAATATTTTTCCGTAATTTGTAAATATTTCGATACCATATTCGCCTACAGACGAATAAACAAGACCCATAATTCCAAAAGGTGCCAGCTGAATAACCCACGCAACTGTCTTTGAAACACCTGCAGAAATATCATTCAGAACTTTTTTGGTCACATCATTTGCTGCACGCAATGCAAGTCCGAGAATAACTGCCCAGGTAAGAATGCCTATATAGTTGCCATTAATGAGTGCATCTATCGGGTTTGCAACCATATTTGAAAGAAGGACCTTGAACACCTCACCAAGTCCTGCAGGAGCAGTTTTGTCTATTGATACGCTGAGTGGTATTGTAACCTTGAAAATATAACTGCCAAGAACTGCGACAACAGCCGCCAGAAATGTACTTAACATATATAAAAGAACAACCGTTTTGAATCTTCCGCCTATGCCCTTTCCGGCACTTGCCAATGAAGCCACAACAAGCACAAAAACCAATAACGGGGCAATCGATTTGAGTGCTCCTACAAAAATATCACCAAAAACTGTAACGAAGGCTGCCTTCGGAACAAACAAGCCTAAAAGAACACCTATAATCAATCCAACAGCTATGCGAAGTATCAGAGGTGTTTTTGTATAAAAGCCAAATACTTTTTTCATAAGACTCTCCTTAATGTTTTTTAAGATTATAACATAGTGATAATAATTTGTAAACATCACTCAACAGTTTATAAAACAACTTAAACTACTTTGACTCTGTTTATAAACCTTATTGGGGGAATGAGTCGAAATCTGTTTTTACTTGACAGAAACAGCGGTATGCGATATACTTTAACAAAGATTTTAATTGAGGTGTTTACTATGAAAATTTGTCCTAATTGTGGCAACCAAGTAATGGATGCAGCTGTTGTTTGCGTCAGTTGTGGTTGTTCTCTCGCACCGCAGCAGCCACAGTATCAGCAGCCGATGAATTACGGTCAGCCGCAGTACCAGCAGCCTGTACAGCCACAGTATCAGCAACCCGTACAGCCGATGTATCAGCCTAATCCTATGATGGATATGGAATCTTCAAGCACAGCAAATTGCGCTTTACTTTTTGCCTTTCTCATGCCTATCGTCGGTTTTATAATGGGTATCGTTGGCCTTAACAAGTACAAAAACCCGACTTACCGTGGCAGATGCACAGCAGCTATCATCGTATCTATTGTTATATGGCTTATAGGCATGGTTGTTTCTTTAGCTTTCTTAGGAGAAATCGGTTAAGGAGTTTTTTAAATGAAGTATTGTTCTTATTGCGGTAATATCCTCAACGATACCGAGACCGTATGCATGAAATGCGGTTGCCCTGCACCGACGGACTGCACATTTACCATTAAAAGAGAAAATCAGTTTTACTTGGTTAATCCTCCGATCAACCTTGTAATCACAGGTCCGGGAGTAAACCAGAATTTTTCAATAAAAAACGGAGAGATTCTTCCCATAAAATTGCCGATGGGTCAGTATAACCTGCAGTTTTCTGCAAGCTTCAGAAAAAAAGCTTGTGTTGTTGTCATCAACAAACCCAACACATATTTCAGACTCGCATGGAACCGTTTCAGCGGTGAGATTGAAGCTTGGGAAATTTCACATTTATAATCTCAATTTATAGCAATCATCCCCTTGGCTCAGTCCAAGGGGATTTTTCTGTTATATTAAAAAGCAACAATACTATAAATGTAACCGTAAATTAAAACGCTACCTATACTTAGCTACATTACAAAGAACAACCAATCGGTTCCGACAATGCTCGGAGCCGTTTTTTCGTTCAGTTGCGATTTCTGACCGAACGCTTAAAATAGCTTGAAAGATTTTTTGCGATGGTGTAGGATATATCAGATAAGGAGATGATAGCCTTGAAATGTGAGATAGTAATTGATCCCGACTGTGAAGAAAAAGTTCTGATTTATGTAAAAGAAAAAAGCTCCCTTGCCGAGGAAATAAAGAAGCTCGCAGAGCAAAATCCGACCGAGCTTTTCGGCTACAGAGACAGCGAAATCTCAAAGCTTGAGCTTACGGATATCAACTGCATCAGCGTTATAAACAACAAGGTTTACGCTATATGCGACACAGAAAGATACCTTCTCAAAGAAAGGCTTTATTCGCTTGAGGAAAAGCTTCCCGAAAGCTTTGTGAAAATAAATCAATCCTGCCTCGCTAACATCAGAAAGATGGAAAGGTTTGACACATCAATATCAGGCACCCTCAAAATCCGTTTCAAAAACGGATACACAGACTATGTTTCACGCAGACAACTGAAAACCATCAAAGAAAGGATAGGTATCTGATATGAACAGATATTTAAAAAGTTTTTTACATCGCGGACTTATTTTCGGTGGATTCGGTCCGATTATACTCGGTATAATCTACGCAATTCTGGAAGAGACTGTTGAAGATTTTTCATTGAACGGAATTCAGTTGCTCATCGCAATCGTTTCCGTCTATATCCTCGCTTTCGTTCAGGCAGGCGCATCCGTATTCAATCAGATAGAAAGCTTCAGCGTTCCGAAGTCACTACTGTGCCACCTCTCTGTTCTCTATGTTGCATATGTGCTGTGCTACCTTGTAAACAACTGGATTCCGTTCAACCCGAATGTTCTGCTGATTTTCACTGCAATCTTCCTCGCAGTATATTTCACGGTGTGGATAATCGTCTATGCTTCTGTAAAAGCAGCGAGTAAAAAGCTTAATTCAAAGCTTCACTAAGTCAGATAAACGCAAAAACTCCCCACCTCGGTGGGGAGTTTTCAATTATCAAATCAATATCTGTTTACAGCAAGGAAAATCATTCTTTCCTGAATTGTCGGACCACCGTGACCTGTGCCGTATCCGCCGTGGTCAGAAGTGATGATGATAAGCCAGTCTTCTGTTGCGAAAGTATCTCTTTCTTTAATCGTGTTGATAGTTTCGTATGCAAACTTTTCGTTTTCGTTAAATCCTTTTTGATAAAAAGGATTGTTTATTGAGAATCCGAAGTCGTGTCCGTTTCCGTCTGTTCCTTCATAAATTGCAATCATAAAATCAGGGCAATCAGCTTTTGCAAGCTCTTTTTTCGCCTTTTTTGCGCTCGCCTTGTTTCCCGATGTCTTATTAAATGCAACGTTGAGTTCGTTTTCTTCGCAATATTCCTTCTCATTTATGTATGTTGAGTCGCTCTTTGAGAAATGTCCACCCCATTTAGTGATAAATGATGCAGAATCAATAGTTCCGTTTTCAACAAGCTCCGTCATAAGAGTTTTATACTCAAGTGACTTGGGCTGGCCGTTACCGTAAACACCGTTTTTATCTGCCCATACGCCTGTAAGAAGAGAGCACCAGCCGGGTGCAGTTGATGTATCCTGAGTGTTTTCACCATCGGGATAGTTAACGCCACCGCAATATGCGAGATTGAGAGATCCACCGTCATTAAGAACAGTTGAAATACCGCTGTTCTTATCCTTCATAAGCGTCAAAGCATCTGCACGGCATCCGTCATAACCGATAACGATGACCTTTTTCTCTGTTTTTCCTTCAGGAAGAGGAGAATTATAATGATCGATGATCATATCGTAAATCTCTGTCTGAGGAATTGCTGTTTCAATTGTGTTTTCATAAGGGATGCTGTCAATCGCTGCAAGGTAAGCGGCTTCAGTATCGTTTGCATCGTTACTGTAAGAACCGAAAAGAGCAGGAATGAACATAATGATACTCATAAGTTTCGCTAAAAATGTCATAACAAAAACCTCCTTGTTTTGTATGAATATAATACCACTCGTTTTCTTTTTGGTCAATAAAGAAATAAAAATCAAGTGACAAAAATTTTCTTTTGTGCTATAATCACTTGACAACATTCAGGAGGACTATATTTTGCAAAAGAAAAATTCAGAACTTTCAAAAAAAGATATTTTTATATATATTCTTATGGTGACAACAGGAATTCTCATCACAGTTACAGGGATTTATTATAAGCAGAGTTTTCTTCGCATTCTTCCTCTTTACAACTCCCTGATAATCGCAATGCTTCAGTCCAGAGTAAACAGATACAGCAATCTGCTAGGCAGTGTCAACTCTCTTCTTTATGCAGCTGTTTATTTTTACTACAAGCTTTATGCTTCTTTTTTCTCTGCTCTGCTTTTCTCTTTCCCGATGCAGATGATAACCTTCATCCGTTGGAATAAAAACAAGTGGGAAAGCTCAACTGTTTTGAAAAAGCTGTCTTTGAAAACAAGAATTTTACTTATTGCAAGTTATGGCATTATGGTTTTCGCAATGTGGAAGGTGCTTCCCCTGCTCGGCGCAGAATATGCTTTTCTTGACAGCGCAACGAACATCCTCGGGGTATATGTTCTCTTCCTTACAATGTTTGCTTATGTTGAATATACAACCTGTATGATTCTGAACGGAATTATCGGCATTGTACTTTACATAGCCATGCTTGAAAACAGTCCCGAAACGATGCCCTTCCTGATTTTCTCGGTTTATTCGTTTATCTGCATCGGCTTCGCATACTTTGAAGCAAAAAGACTTTACAAAGAGCAGAACAAAGAGATATAATATAAAAAACAAAAGTGAGGTTTTTGATATGAACGGAATGACAAGACGCGAAAGAGAAGTAACGGACATTAACGAAATCATAAAAATTCTTGATAATTCAAAGGTACTTCACCTCGGACTCGTTGACGGAGACGAGCCTTATGTTGTGCCGATGAATTACGGCTACACATACGAAAATGAAAAGCTTACAATATGGCTCCACGGTGCAAGACAGGGCAGAAAGCTCGATGTTATCCGAGCAAATAACAAGGTTTTCTTTGAAATGGAATACGGCATCACCCCATTTGAGGGTGAGGTTGCCTGCAAATACGGCATCACCTACTCTTCAATTATGGGCAGAGGCACAGCAGAAATCATAGAAGATGTTGAAATAAAAAAAATCGCTCTCTCTTCGCTTATGAAAACTCAGACAGGCAAGGACTTCAGCTTTGAGGATAAGATGGCAGAGGTTGTCGGCGTTATTAAAATTGATGTCATCGAATTTACGGCAAAATGCAGACCTTTACCAAAGGAACTGAGATAATCGAACCCTCTTCGGAGGGTTTTCTTTTTTCTTTAACACAAAATATTGTGGTTTTCAAAAACAACGCAACAAATTATACATATAATATTGAAAAATAGCAATTTTTATGTATAATATAATTATGGTTATTCCATAATTAAAATAAAGGAGAGGTAAATTCTATGGACAAGTTCTTTAAAATTTCAGAACGCGGTTCAAATGTAAGAACTGAAATTATCGCAGGTCTTACAACATTCTTCGCAATGGCGTACATCGTCGTAACCAACCCGAATCAGATCGTCAGCTTTATGCATCTGGATGCAAATCCGTATCCCGGTGTAGGTCAGATCTGGAACGCAGTTTACATCGCATCAATCATCGCAGCAGTAATCGGCACACTTCTTTATGCGTTTTATGCAAAAATGCCGTTTGCTCAGGCTTGCGGTATGGGCCTTAACTCATTCTTCTTTGTTTCTTTCGTCCTTCCTCAGGTTCTCGTCGGCGGCGACGTAATAAAGGGCTATCAGGCAGGTCTTGTTGTTATTCTTGTTTCAGGTCTTGTTTTCCTTTTGCTTTCCATAACCGGTGCAAGAGCTTATGTTGCAAAGGCTATGCCCGAATGTATCAAGAAGTCAATTTCAGCAGGTATCGGCCTTTTCATCGCTTTCATCGGCTTCCAGAATGTTGGTATCATCGAGCCTAACCAGTACACTCTCGTTCAGTTTGTTAAGCTCAACGGCGTTGCATGGCTGGATGTTGCTCCTGCAGTTATTGCTCTTTTAGGCTTCGTTATCATTGCTATCTTAACAAAGCTTAATATCAAAGGTTCCGTTCTCCTCGGCATCTTAGCAACAACAGTTATCTACTACCTTGCAACATGGCAGCTTCCTGACTTCAACTTCGATGTAGCTTCAATTGCACAGCCTTTCAAGGACTTCGCTTCAATCGGTATAACCGGTGTGTTCAAGGGTGAATCCTGGAAAAATGCTTTCGGCGGTGAAATGATCGGTAGTATCTTCTCAGTTGTTATGCTTATCGTTACATTCTGCCTTGTTGATATGTTTGACACAATCGGTACTCTCTACGGTACAGCCTCAGAAGCAAATATGCTCGACGATAACGGTGACCCTGTCGAGCTTGAGAAGTCAATGACTTGCGACTCTGTTGCTACTGTTGCAGGTTCAGTTCTCGGTACATCAACAGTTACAACATTCGTTGAAAGTGCAGCAGGTGTTGCAGCAGGCGGCAGAACAGGTCTTACAAGTCTTACAACAGCTCTCTGCTTCGCAATCTGTCTCTTCCTCTCACCTCTTGCAAGCATCATCCCTGCAGCTGCTACAGCTCCGGCACTCATCTTCGTCGGCGTTCTTATGCTCAAGAACTTTGCAAGCGTTGATATGAAGGACCTCAGAAGCGCTGTTCCTGCATTCCTTACACTCATCATGATGCCTCTCACTTACTCTATCGCAAACGGTATCGGCATCGGTGCTATCGCATATACTCTTATCACATTGTTCACAGGCAAATACACAAAGAAGGATATCACAGTTACAATCATTGCAATTCTCTTCGTTTGTAAGTTTGTTTTCGGCACAATGTAATTCATAAAATATTCGGCGCATCTCGCAAGAGGTGCGCTGTTTTATTTTTATCTTGCAGTAAACAGATTAGTAATATATAATAATCTTATCAGATAATTATGAGGAGCTGATTGAATGAAAAACAAAAAACATCGTAAAAGCCTTCTGAAAACTTTACTTAAGACCTTTCTGTGTCTTTTCCTTGCCGTAGTTGTTATTCTTGGTGGATATATCGCCTATCTTTTCCTGAGCTATTCAAGAATAGAAGATAATCAGCCTATCATAGCTTCCGAAAACGGACTTATGGAAGAAGTCGAGTTTGAAAAGACATATACGGCTGTTATTCAGAATCTCGGCTTCGGTGCTTACACACAAGACTTCACCTTCTTTATGGACGGTGGCACAGAATCCTGGGCAGCAAGTGAAGAAAGTGTCAAAAACTGCATCAACAACGCTGCATATGAAGCTGAAAAGCACAATCCTGATTTCATTCTTTTTCAGGAGGTTGACTTCGACTCAACCAGAAGCTATCACATTAACCAGCGAGATATTCTTGAAAAGAGGTTTTCTTCCTATAGCAGTGCTTTTGCTGAAAACTACCATTCAGCTTTTCTCTTCTACCCCTTCACTCAGCCTCATGGTTCATCAAACAGCGGAATTCTGACTCTGAGTAAATATAACATCACATCCGGTGTCAGAAGAAGCCTTCCGATTTCTGAAAGCGTAAGCAAATTCCTCGACCTTGACCGATGCTATTCAATATCAAGAATTCCTGTTGAAAACGGAACTGAGCTTGTTCTTTTTAATGTCCACCTTTCTGCTTACGGCGGAAGTGACGAAATCAGAGCTGCACAGATGAATATGCTCTTTGAGGATATGAAGAAGGAATACGAAAAAGGCAACTACTGCGTCTGTGGCGGCGACTTCAACCACGATTTCACAGGCGACTCAACGCAGAAACTCAACGGTGGTGCTGAGGTTGATTTCGGTTGGGCTCAACCTTTCCCGACAGATCTTCTGCCCGATTGCATTGAAAGATGTGACGACTATTCAGGAGAATCGCTCGTACCTACCTGCCGAAACTGCGATATTCCGTATAAGAAAGGCAATTTCACGATTATCGTAGACGGATTCCTTGTTACCAAAAATGTTAATGTGAAACGCGTTGAAAATATCAGCACAGAGTTTGTTTATTCAGACCACAACCCTGTCGTGCTCGAATTTGAACTGATAAGGTGATGAAATGAAACTTATACCCAAGATTTTACTCGGCACAGTCGGCACGATAGCAGGTTATCTGACTGTTACGGCCGGCTCATACCTCCCCTTCGTCATATACGATGCTAAAATAGGATATTGCGACAAATGCGATTATCTTCTCATCCTTGGAGGTCGGATCATCGGAGCAGAAACTCCTAGCGAACACCTGCTTGAAAGAATAAACTACGCTGCAGAGTATCTTAAAGAAAATACGGACTGTTTTGTTATCCCTTGTGGTGGTTGCTTCCGTGAAAATCAAAAGAAGAGTGAAGCACATATCATCAAAGAGTATCTCGTCAAAGAGGGTATCAACGAAGAAAGGTTCATCCTTGAAGATCAATCGACAACCACCTTTGAAAACTTTGAGAATGCTTTTGAGGTTATCAAAGAGCATTCAGGCAGAAATCCCAACGATCTCAGTATTGCTTTTCTCTCTTCTGACTATCATCTTCACAGAGCAGGAATAATAGCCAAAAGATGCGGTTTCGAGAAAATCGGCAAAGTAAGCTGTGAAAACAAAAAAGGTCGCCTCAGAAATTATGCACGCGAATACATCGTTGCATATGAGCTTCTGAAAAAAAGATAAAGCCTACAACCCTATTTACTGCTTTTCTTGTAAAATATATTCTCATTTTTCTTTTTAGGAATTTGATCGGGCTCATATTATGATAGAATTAATTATAAAATTTTACGAGGTGGTAATTATGAAGACTACAAAAAAGGTTCTCGCAATTTTTATCTCCCTTAGCATTTGTTTGCTTGCTTTGGCAGCACCAACTTCAGCTGCCGGTTCAAGAAAACCTGCTCTGTTTACATCAGCAGGTATTGAAGCTCTCAGAGATGAATTTGACCACGATGTGGCTCCCGAAGCAGGTAGCCACGCTCTTGACTATGCATACTATTCACCCGTAGGTTATGAGGATAACACAAAATATCCTCTTGTCATCTTCCTTCACGGAATCGGCCACGCAGACTATGCCGGCGCTCAGCTTGACGACAGCGACTTCCCATATTGGGCATCAGCAGAATTACAGAGCCGCTTCGATGAAGGTGGAGCATTCATCCTTCTTCCCCGTGCTCCTGAGCACAAGCTTGTTTACTGGGGTGAAACCCTCATTGAGCCGTTAAGAGCAGTTATTGACGATATGCTTGAAAAGCACGGTGACAACATCGATCCGACAAAGATTTTCATTGGTGGCAGCTCAGCAGGCGGCGAAATGACATGGAATATGATAGTCGCATTTCCCGAATACTTTGCAGGTGCATTCCCCATTGCAGGTACAGGTACCGTTACTGAAAGCGACACCCTTTTCTGCTCCGATGTTGCAATCTGGATGATCGCAAGTAAAAAGGACCCGATTATCAACTACTCAACAATCACAAAGCCTCTTTGGAATAATGTTCTCAAGCACAACAGTCAGCCACAGAATTGCCGACTTTCAAGCTTTGAAAATGTTATTGAGCCTGCAGGCGGATCTGCAAGTGATAACCACCATATGGCAAAGGTAGTTACATACGATTTCCATATGCTTGACGGCAGCACATACCCCAATGTTACAACCGTTGACGGAAACGGACTTAAGGTAAATCTCATCAGCCCCAACGGAATGATCAGCTGGATGAACGGTCTTTCATCCGACTTTGACGGTAACACTTCTGACGGCACAGGAAATGTTGATGTTTCAATCTTCGACAGTGTGTTTGGTGTGCTCCGTAACTTTATTCTCAAGATCGTAAACATCATTCAAAGAATCTTAGGTTTATAATAATCTGCCGCTTACCTTAACGGGTAAGCGGTTTTTCTTTACATTACCGACTCTTTATGTTAAAATCAGTTCAAGAGGTGGTTTAAATGACTTGGCTTTCATTTTCACGATTACTTATGGCAATTCTTATGATGCCTTATTATCTTTTCAACTACGCATTCAACGACTACGCCTACCCTGCTTACAGCACTTCGGGCGCATATCTTTTCTGTTACTTTACGGGAAACGAAATTGAGAATCAGACCTTGCACTTCGCAGTCAGTACGGACGGTTACCATTTCAAGGCACTTAACAACAACGA
>JAZORX010000115.1:0-4051 GCA_045656845.1 Acutalibacteraceae bacterium
AATATAAGGCGTAAAGGTTATTACCTGTCCGCTTTTTGTTGTTGCGGTTATCACGAGGTCTTCGGGGAAGTTCTCCACGTAGAGATATCCGACTTCGTTGTTGTAGCTCCAGAATGCCGCAAGGTCAGTCAGATAGAAGTAACCCCAATTCTTGATTGCCTTGGAAACATCAGCCTCAAGTGTAAAGTTGACATATTCGCCGTCGTCACCGCTTGCGCTCTTTTTAAGTTCGGGAACAAAGCCGATAACATCTGCCGTACCGTATGTACCCTCGGGCTTCGTATTGATTACCGCTTCAACCCGGTTTGTGTGAGTTGCCGTCTCGCCTTCATCAAGAGGCGGGAAGGTCGTGTAATAAATAAGATCAAACGCATATCCCGAAGGTAGCGGGAACTGCATCGAGGTTTTACCGTTGGTGGTTGTGATTGTGACATCATTCCAACTGAGGTATGAATCGGGAAGCTTGTTGCCGTTTGCATCATAACGTTTGATAATAATCGGCTGATCCGTATAATACGCAAGACCCTCGCCAAGTGTATCGATAACGACCGTGCCCTGAAGGTCTTCTGCAGTCTTTCTGATACCTACGCCCCATTCGATAACGGGGATTTTGTTGCCGTTTGCATCCTCGATAACAGCCATTTTACCGTCCTTGGCGATTTTGTTGAACTCAACCGAAATCCAATCGTCATCCCATTTCGGCTCGATTTCTCCGCCTAAAGAGTTTTTACCCGTAGCGTTCGCCTGGTTCCACATACCACCGGAATCCTGGGTGAGAATATCATCGTTGAATTGTGATTTATATTTAATAAGGAAGCCTTCACCGACTGAAAAATCGGGGAATCCCGAAACGGCAAAGCCTCCGGGCGCCCATTGGTCAGGGTGATCACTTATTGTAGGCTGAGGAACGATCGGATTACCGTCAAGATCGGTTACCACTATCGTGTCTCTTAATGCATGGTGGTCTTTCCAGATATCGTCCTGAATAACAAGATCCTTAACAAGACCATGGGTTGCCTCAACCTTAATGGTGAAATCAACCGTAGCATCCTCGTCGTTATATTCGCCGTGTGTCTTTTCAATCGACACACCCGCATTACCGTCAACATTGAGGTTAATGTGAATATCGTCACTAAAATCAACCTCTGTCTTGTTTCCCGACTGCGTTTCCGCAACCGTTGCACTGAAATCAATTACAAAGTCAACGTTAGAATATTTATCAACGAAGTTCACTCCGCTTGCATCGTCGTAGAACCTAACCTGCAAAAGTCCGTTTTCGTCAACAAAATATTCACCGACGTCCTCAATCATACCGTTTTCTGTCTTTGCAGAAATTTTATGCCAGCTGTCGAACCTGTCACAGTGAAGATTTGACGGAATCTGATAAGTCAGCACGCCGTTCGCATTATGCTCAAACTGAATCCACTTATTACCCGTGTTGATTTCGCTGAATTCGAGAGAAACGATGTATGACTGTCCGATGTAAACTGTACCGTTGTTCTCGATAGGGTTACCTGCCGTATCCTTGAACACAGCGTTTGCAAGCTCACCTGTAAGGTCAGATGTGTAGGTGATGTTGCTGTTTGATGCCACCATCATTACCAGCGGTTCACTGTCATATATGCTCTGTACGGCAGAGCGCTTGAGATTATATGTAGTACGGGTTGCCTCGTTCGGGATATAATGCACAAGCTTACCCTCAAGCACGGGGCGGATTGTACCCGTTTCGTTTTGATTTTTTTCAGCGTTTGTGATGTTTTTCGCCGCAGAAAGCACACTCGTTTTGCCGTAGCCTAAAACATTTTCGGCCTTCTTCGTGACAACGCTTTCAACCTTGCCGTCAACATCACCCTCTATAAATCCGAAGAGCGTTGCCGATTTGTAAGAAACAATGCCCGTGCGGTCAGCCCTGCCGTCCGCATCCGTATCGAAGAAGACGACGTCGCCTCTCTGTCCGTCATAGCTTTCGGCAGAGGCATAAGCCAATCGGTTTTCCCACGCAAGTCTCAACGACTCGGCAGATGCACTCGACAAGCTTTCTGCACCGTTGATATTCGCATGACCGATACAGAAAGAAACAAACATCGTGTTCCATTCGCCGTAAGGACTTCCGTACCATTCACCGTAACGGGTGTAATTATTCTTTTCAGCGAATGCATTGTATTCATAGTTGCGGTCGCTTTCGCTGTATCCGACCTGCGACGTTGCAACAGCAACAAGATTTTCTGAAAGATTGTTTGTGATTGTTATATGTTCTAAGGTTTTCAGCCAGTCTGCTGTTGTTTCCATGTCAACTGTCTTGTCAGGGAAGCATTCTGCAGTATGAGTATGCTCAGGCTTAAGGCAGACAAGCTCGTCACCCGAATAACAGCTACTGATATGAGTATGCTCATCAAGCTCGCACAATGCGTCACTCGTAATCGTAATACCGACAAGCTTAAGACACCAGAAAACTGCAATTGCAACAATAACAGCAATAACAGGGAACAAAGCAACTATTCTTTTGTTGCGCACTCTGAACAACTTATGGTCTTTGAGATATTCATGATTCACACCTGACATAATTGCTTTCCCCCTTTCTGTTATTTTTTCAGCAATTTACTCCTGGGTTTTCTGTTCATCGGGATTTTCGATACTTTCCTGATATTCTTCATAATCTATGTCGCCCATCTTCTCAAAAGGCCAGATTCTGAAGAATATCCTGCCGACAATCTGTTCGGAGCTTACAAGTCCTACAACCGAGCTTCGGCTGTCGATTGATGTAGAACGGTGGTCACCGAGAATGAAGTAGTGATTTTCGGTTACATGAAACGGAAAATCGATATCACATTCACCGAGAGCACGGTCAAGAATGTACGGTTCGTCCAGCAATTCATCATTAACATAAACAAAACCTTTTTCGTTAATGAGGATTGTATCTCCCGGTACACCGATTATTCTTTTTATAAGAAGTTTATTCTGATAAGAGAAGCAACAAAGCTGTCCCCTTTTCAGATTTGGTGTTTTTATAAGAACAACAATTTCTTCGTCATTAAGCGTCGGTTCCATACTGCTTCCCTGAATCTGAAGAACAGGCAAAGCAAGCGTTGCAATAAGCACGGCGATAGCAGCCACAACAATAAGCGAAGAAAGAGTACTTTTCAGCACCTTTTTGTACTTACGGCTGTATTGCTCTTTAGCAATCGCTTTTTCGATTTGCATCGACGTGGGAAATTGAAGTTCTTTTTTCTTTCTTTTGAATGCCATTTATTAAAATTTCCTCCGTAAAGAAAGTAGAAGAATTCAAATCATTTTGTTTTTGATTTAGGTTTATTTTTCTTTGAACGTTTGGTCACTTTCTGAACTTTTGAAAAAAGATTAAGAATTGCCGGCTTTTTACCATTCGGTTTCTTCAGAGCGACAAAATTCTTTTTCGGTTTTTGAGCAGAGCCTTCAGTCATCACCTTAACACTTTGTAATGCTGTTTCCAACTGCTTTGCGGTTTCATTAAGAAGCACTGCACTTTTTTCTATGCTGTTTTCCTGTTTTGCTTTTTCAAGTTCTTCTCTGAGTCTTTCGTTTTCGCGGGTCTCTGTAAGAAGAAGCTCCAGCAATTCAAGTCGGCTTAACCTTTTTAATTCTTTGTCAGTCACAAAATCAACGCCCTTATATACTAATAAATAGAAATACCCATTCAATAGTATCATAGTCAGGACAAATTTTCAATGAAATTTTTTCTTTTTTTGCAGAACATTTTGAATTAAATGACAAAAAACTTTGGAAATAAGTACTTTTCATTTGGAAAGTATCGTGTTTTATCAATTGCAGAAAATAAACGAAAGTTATCTTTTCAATCGGAACGATTTTTCTGAAAATATAACCGTGCATTTTATACTTGATTTTTTGTCCGTTTGTATGGTAATGTCCACTTATGTAACAAAGAATACTTTAATTACCAACAACACATAAGTCTGAAACGCAACATATTACGCACATTCGTGCAGTTTTCTCTTTGACATACGTGCGATTTTTAACGAAGTCGAGGCGAAAATATACCTTTCAAAACCTTATG
>JAZORX010000116.1:0-3820 GCA_045656845.1 Acutalibacteraceae bacterium
GGAATTGTATAAGAAATAACTCGACCCATAGTTTCACCTCTGTTCCGAGTTAATTATACAGTATATTTTTTATATTTCAAGTGAATTAACGAGTGGTTTTAGGTGAAAAATATATGTGAATGTATTTTTTGTCAGTTTCTATTTGTCAACAATTATCTGCTTTTTGTGCAGAAACTGTAAGTTTTTGTACAGAATACCAAAAGTTTGAAAAATGAGTTAAAAATATAACAAACCCCTTGCAATAATTTGCTAAAAGTTATAAAATATCTAACGGTAAAAAAATTAAATTACTATTTTGGAGGTAATTCAAATGTCAGTTAAAGTTGCTATTAACGGTTTTGGTCGTATCGGCCGTCTTGCTTTCCGCCAGATGTTCGGTGCAGAAGGCTACGATGTAGTTGCTATCAACGACCTCACAAAGCCCTCAATGCTTGCTACTCTTCTTAAGTATGACACAGCACAGGGTGGTTACTGCGGTACAATCGGCGAGAATCTTCACACAGTTTCAGCTGATGACGAAGCAGGTACAATCACAGTTGACGGCAAGACTCTTAAGATCTATGCTATGGCTAACGCTGCAGAGCTTCCTTGGGGCGAAATCGGTGTTGACGTAGTTCTTGAGTGCACAGGCTTCTATTGCTCAAAGGCTAAGGCTCAGGCTCACATCGATGCAGGTGCTAAGAAAGTTGTTATTTCTGCTCCCGCAGGTAACGACCTTCCCACAATCGTTTACTCAGTTAACGAGGGTACACTCACAGCTGATGATACAATCATCTCTGCTGCTTCTTGTACAACAAACTGCCTTGCTCCTATGGCTAAGGCTCTCAACGACTATGCTCCGGTTCAGAGCGGTATCATGACAACTGTTCACGCTTACACAGGTGATCAGATGATCCTTGACGGTCCTCACAGAAAGGGCGACTTCCGCCGTGCTCGTGCAGGTGCTGCAAACATCGTTCCTAACTCAACAGGTGCTGCTAAGGCTATCGGCCTTGTTATCCCTGAGCTCAACGGTAAGCTCATCGGTTCAGCACAGCGTGTTCCCACACCGACAGGCTCAACAACAATCCTTGTTGCAGTTGTTAAGGGTAAGGACATCACAGTTGACGGCATCAACGCTGCTATGAAGGCTGCTGCTAACGATTCATTCGGTTACAATGAGGAGCAGATCGTTTCTTCAGACGTTATCGGTATGCGTTACGGTTCACTCTTCGATGCAACTCAGACAATGGTTGCTAAGATTGATGACGACACATATCAGGTTCAGGTTGTTTCATGGTATGACAACGAGAACTCATACACAAGCCAGATGGTTCGTACAATCAAGTACTTCGCAGAGCTTGCATAAGTTAATTTCAGATTCAAAGCACGGGTTCGTCCCGTGCTTTTTTCTTTATATTTGTATTTTAGATTGACTTTATCTGTCGAAAATTGTAAAATAATATAAATATCGTGAGGTGATAAGATGCGAAATAAATTTGCTTGGAAAATTTCAGCTGTTCTCTTATGTATGGCTGTTGTTTTGTCGTCTTTTGCGGCTTGCTCAGATAAGAAGAACACACCCGAGGTTATAACAGATACTGATTCGTCTTACAGTCCTGAGTGGGTTGTTGAGCCTTCTTTATCTGCTCAGCTTATTCAGCCTCTTGTCCGTCCGGTTTATAATGAAAATACAAAGCATTACGATGTCAGCTATGCTGAATGTTTTGTAATCCTCGTTAACGGAAAATACGGTCTTATAGGTACGGACGGCAATATGATTATCGATGCAGAGTACGACGAGATTTTTGCTATCCGTGACGGCGACGATTATCTGGCAATCAAAGATACAGAAGACGGTTATGAGCAGACTTATATTCACAGCGATACATACAGAACTCAGTCCGCAAGCAAAAAGTATAACACTAAAAAGTATGAATATTATTGGGATGAAAAAAATGATTCTCCGTTGTTTATCTGTTCAGAGAGCGGAAATATAATGGAAGAGGAGTTTGATCCGGTGCTTCCCGAAGCTGTAAAGGGCGTTAAAAAGGAAGGTGGAAGCTATACTGCAACAGGTAAATACGGCCTGTATGTCAACGGAACAAACCTGACAGGTATGATATATACAAATGCAGGCGTTTACAGTGACGGGCTTATTGCGTTCGAATCAAACGGCAAGTGGGGTTATCTTGACTCGGAAGGCAGAACAGTTGTTCCGTTTGAATATGATGCAGTATGGGGTTATAATGCTCTCGGAGGTAAGGATACGGCTTATGAATGCTTTGAGGGCTGTATCACTGTTTCAAAAGATAAAAAGTTCGGTGTAATCAGGTCTGACGGAACAGTCCTGATTCCGATGATGTTTGAAAATGCAACTCCTGTTGTTGACGGAAAGGCTTTTGTAAAGCAAAACGGCAAATGGGGTGTAATTAAGGTTTATAATGACGGTTCAGCTTCTCAGAATACAACCATTCCTTCAACTGTACCTTCTGATATTGATGGCGATGAGTCATTAACTTCATCAACTGCATTGTCGACAACATCATCAACTTCAACATCCACCTCGACTACTACGACAACCACAACTACAACCACAACTGTTACACAGAACTCCTATTCTGCAGGTAGCTATGTAATCACCGCTGAAACTCTTAATTTAAGAGAGGATCCGGATGCAGGATCAAAATGGATGGCAACAATGTCAGACGGTGATGTTGTCTATGTTGATAATGTACGGAACGGTTGGGGACATACGACCTTCAGAGGAAAAGAAGGTTGGTTCAATCTTAAATATGCAGAGAAATACTGATGAGGTAACAGATGCTTCAGAGACTTGATAAATTAATATCATCGCAGGGAACATATACAAGAAAAGAGGCCCAGCAGCTGATAAAAGACGGTGTGGTCAAGGTGGACGGAATAACTGTGCGCGACAAGGGATTTCACATTGATCCCGATGTAAGCCGTGTTATGCTCAATGGCAAAGATTTCAGCGTTGAAAAGTTTGTATACCTGATGCTCAATAAGCCCAAGGGGGTTGTCAGTGCCACTAACGACAGAAGCCAGAAAACAGTTGTTGATCTTGTTCCTGATGAACTGAAAAAAAGAAACCTTTTCCCGGCCGGAAGGCTTGATATGACTACCACAGGTTTTGTTCTTATAACCGATGACGGTGACTTTGCTCATAAGATTCTTTCGCCAAAGAATCATATTGAAAAGACATATGAAGCACGTCTTGCTGAACCTGTTTCTGATGAGCAGCTGAAAATGGTTGCTGAAGGCATCGTTCTGGGAGATGGTACGGAATGTCTGCCTGCAAAGCTCAGAAGGCTTGAAGATGGAGAAAATCCTCTTGTTGAAATCAAAATATGTGAAGGAAAATATCATCAGATCAAGCGAATGTTTGCCGCTGCAGGTAACGGTGTTATTGAGCTTAAAAGGACTAAAATGGGTAAGCTTTCCCTTGATGAAAAGCTCAGTGAGGGCGAGTGTAAAAAGCTGTCGGCAGAGGAAGTAGCTCTTATTGACTCGCGTTCTGATGAATGTTTTTGATTATTTGACATATTATAAACCATAGTCAGCTTCGCCTGAAGCAGAAATGTCTTGACTTTTTACTTTATATGCATTATAATGTGGCTATTGCTGTGCATTGGTAAGAGTTGGACTTTTACCGTAATACAAGCATTGAAAGGATGAAATTTATGGCACAGGAAATCTTGTTGACTGCCGAAGCTTATAAAAGAAAATTTGACGAGCTCGAGCAGCTTAAAACAACCGGCAGGGACGAAATTGCCGAAAGAATTAAGGAAGCAAGATCCTTTGGCGACTTATCAGAAAA
>JAZORX010000117.1:0-5635 GCA_045656845.1 Acutalibacteraceae bacterium
TGAATAGAACCTTCTTCTTCAAGAACTTCGACGATACGGTTAGCTGCAGTAAACGACATTGATATCATAACAAATGTCATTGAGAGCATCAGAAGGCTCATAAGCACCTGCATACCGTAAGTCATAACTGATGAAAGTCCGCCGACCGTAAGCTCAGTATTACCGGAAGAAATTATAGTTTTTGCACCGACAAAACAGATAAGGATCATAACAACATAAATCGCCATCTGCATGATAGGACTTGCAAACGCTAGAAGCTTATCAGCTTTTGTGAAGTTTTCGCAAACTTCATCTGACGCCTTACCGAACTTCTTCTTTTCATAATCTTCTCTTACGAAGGATTTTACGGCTCTGATGCCGCTGATATTTTCCTGAATTGAATTGTTGAGAGAGTCATACTTTTTAAATATGCTTCTGAAAAACGGCATTACCTTGCCCATAATAAAAGTTATTCCGACGATAAGAAACGGAATCGTAGTAAGGAAAATAAGAGTAAGCTTCTTGCTGATTCTCGCTGTCATAATTATCGAGAAAGTAAGCATCAAGGGGCTTCTTATTGCTGTTCTTATTATCATCATAAATGAGTTCTGCACATTTGTTACATCCGTTGTAAGGCGGGTAACAAGGCTTGATGTTGAGAACTTATCTATATTTGAAAAAGAAAAGCTCTGAACTTTATAAAAAAGGTCGTGACGAAGATTCTTGGCAAATCCGCTTGATGCCACAGCGCAGAAATGACCCGACAAAGCTCCGCACAACAAAGAAAGCATCGCGAGAGCAATAAGAACACCACCGTGCTTTGCGATTTCTGACAAAGCTGCCTGCGTTTCAATGCTGTCGATAAGCTTCGCTGTTCTGAAAGGAATCATAACTTCAATGAGAACTTCAAGCGCGATAAAAAGCGGACTTAATACAGACTGAAGTTTATATTCCCTGATACTTTTTGCCAATGTTTTGATTGCGTGCATTTTTATTCCTCCTTACCGTTATTTTCAAGATTATTTTTCATTCGTGAAATAAACTCGCAAAGCTGCTTTTTCTCAGCTTCGCTGAAACCCCGTACAAGCGTTTCTTCGAGAAGATTTCTGTCTTTTTCAATCAGTGCGGATACTGATTCGGCCTTACGAGTCAGCACGAGCTTTCTGAGCCTCGCATCATGAGAAACCCTCTCTCTTTTTACAAGGCCTTTCTGCTCCATTAAATCAATAACCTTCGATGCAGTTGCACGGGTCACATCAAATTCTCTTTCAACATCCTTCTGAAAAACATCCTCGCCTTTTTTACAGGACAGGAATGCTATAATCCATCCGTGAGTACCGGTAATTGAATCAACCTCTTTTTTATTGGGACTGTTTTCAAAGAAACGGTGAATTCTGTGAGACAGGCCACGAAGCTGGGTGCTTATATACTGTTCATTCAGATTATTCACATCAGCACCTCCTTAAATGTTAGATATGCAACATTCATTATATTACTTTAATCATTAATGTCAATGCTTTTCAAAAAGTTCTTTTTTAACAATATGTAAATTTTGTATGTAAACTGCCACCAATCACTATATAAAGTATGTTAAAACAAATAAATTTTAATAATTTGTAAACAATCTCTTGCAAATTATCTTTTTATGTAGTATAATAGCAAAAAAATATGGAAAGGTAGTACTACATATGAAGAAGACAGACACAGTCGAGAAAAAAGATGTTGCTGCAGAAGATGTAAAGAACAACGATACAGTTAATGCTGCTGCAGATAAGAAAGACAAAAAAGTTAAGAAAGATAAAGCTACTAAGAAAGCTGAGAAGGCTGAGAAGAAGGCCGCTAAGAAAGCTCAGAAGCAGGCTGACAAGAAGAATCCTGATGTTAAGTCAGCTAAGAGATCTCTTGCTATCAAGTGCATCGCAGCTATCCTTTGCGCAGTTATCATCAACTTCTCTCTTTCAGGTATGTTCACATCACTTACTGACATTGTAAGAATGGATGAGGAGCAGGCATACAAAGAAGCAGCTCAGCTCGCAGCATCTCAGGCTGCAGGTAGCACTAACAACGGTGGCGACACATCAAACGGTGGTGGCGCTTCAAACGGTGGTGACACATCAAACGGTGGCGCTGCATCAAACGGCGGTGGCGCTTCAGCTCCTGCAGAACCCGCTCCCGAACCCGGTGAGAAGGACGAATCAGGTGCTCCCGTTAAGCCCGCAGACGGCATCCAGACTCTTGAGTATTTCAACTCTGCTATCAACAAGGTAAAGACAGGTGCTGCATCAGTTGAGCAGAAGAAGGTTGAAAACTATCTCGCAAGCTCTCCGACAATCCCCAGCGCTCTTAACGGTATCTATAAGATGCTCGGTGGCGACAGCTGGTTGGACAAGATGCTTAAAGACAACTCACAGGGCGCTGCAACATTGAAGGGTGCAGACATCAAGGCTAAGTTCCCCGTTGAAGGCGAAAGCTATGCAAGCCAGCTTCAGCCCGCAGACGTTAAGGCTGCTACATGTACAGAAGCTAACGGCATCTACACAATCACAATCACTACTCTTCCTGACGCTAAGTCAACAGGTCACAAGCACGGCACAGGCCGTAACCCGAAGGCATTCAACGTAATCCTTCCCGGCACTGTTAACAGCAACATCCCCGGTGCAGCTAAGGGCATCGTTGGTGAAGCAGCAATGGCTTACCCCTCATCAACAGTTACAATCACTGTTGACGCAGCTACAGGTAATGTACTTACAGCTAATTATGACCTCAAGTGGACAATCAGCTTCACAAAGATGAACGCTGCTATTCCTCTCGGTACAAGATCTAACTACGAGATCAAGTGGTAAGTTAATAAACTACATATAAAAGACCGGCTTATGTCGGTCTTTTTCTTTTGCAAAAAGATTGAAAAGTTCTCATAATTGTTGTATAATCATACTCGTTCGCATATTTATAAATAAGTTTTTTTCGGAGGACTGTTATGTATATTATCAACATTTTAAAATCAATCCTTTTCGGTATTGTTGAAGGTATAACGGAATGGTTACCTATCAGCAGCACCGGCCATATGATTCTTCTTGAAAAGATTTGTCAGTTCAAGGGAGTCCGCCCGGAGTTTTTTGAGATGTTCCTCGTAGTTATTCAGCTCGGAGCAATTATGGCTGTTATCGTAATGTTCTGGAACAAGCTCTGGCCGTTCAGAAGAGTTCCTGTTTCAGATACAAAAAAGGTTGTCAAGGTTCGCATGGCAAGTCTTAACCTCTGGTTCAAGGTTCTTGTCGGTTCAATCCCTGCCGGTGTTCTCGGTCTTATTTTTGACGATATACTTGATAAATATCTTTACAACCACATCACCGTTGCAATCACTCTTATAATTTATGGTATTCTCTTTATAGTTATTGAATTTGTCAACAAAAAAAGAAGACCCCGTGTAAGGAAGCTTTCAGAGCTCACTTACAAAGATGCCTTTCTCATCGGCCTTTTCCAGGCACTTTCTCTCATTCCCGGCACATCGCGTTCAGGCTCAACGATCCTCGGTGGTATTTCAATCGGCACTTCAAGAACCGTTGCTTCTGAATTCACCTTTTTCCTTGCCGTTCCTGCAATGCTCGGTGCATCAGCGCTCAAACTGCTCAAATTCGGTTTGAATTTTTCGGTAATGGAATTCGTTATTCTCATCAACGGAATGATTGTTGCATTCGCAGTTTCTCTTCTTTGCATAAGATTCCTTATGAACTTTATCAAGAAGCATAATTTCAACTTCTTCGGCATATACAGAATCATTCTCGGTGCAATCGTGCTTGCCGCATTTTTTCTCGGAAGGTAATTTCTTATGAGCACATTAAGGCGTCATACTTTTGAAAAAATTCTCAACTGCCGCGACATCGGTGGCTATCCGACAAAGCACGGCTCAACCAAATTCGGCAGATTCCTGCGATGCGGAATCGTCAACACTCCCGAGGATTGGGAAATTGAAAAGCTGACTATGCTCGGCGTTAAAACTACGATTGATCTGCGAGGAACTTACGAAGCAGAAGAAACGCCCCTGCACCTCGATCGTATTGACGGTGCAGATGTTTATAACCTTCCCCTCTTTGAGATCAATGTGGCAACAAACGAAGGAATGGATCTGGATCTGGCACAGATTTATGAAGTTGTTATAGAAAATTATAAAGAAAATATCGCAAAGATTCTCAATGTAATTGCCGATGCAAAAGACGGAGTAATTCTTTACAACTGCTTTTTCGGCAAGGACAGAACAGGAATTCTGACAATGCTTTTGCTGAGCATTGCAGGTGTTTCTAAAGAAGATATTATAGCAGACTATCAGCTGACTTACACATATATCAAATCTTACATCAAAGAACACCATGATGAGCTCTGGAGCGTAAATGCTGAAAAACACTACTCTCTGCCCGAAACGATGGAAACTCTTATGGAGAAAATCGAATCGCAGTACGGTTCTGTTATCAATTATATTCGCAGCACAGGAATCAGTGATGAAAGTATCAGAAAAATAAAAGAACGGCTCTGTGGAGGTTAAGATTATGGCAAAGGATGATAAAAGGTTTCAAAGAACTTATCCCAACGGAAAAATGTCAGGCATTGAGATTATTGTAGATACCGAGACGGGAGTTAATTATCTTTTTGCTCAGGTAGGTTATGCAGGAGGTCTCACTCCCCTGCTTGACAAGGATGGAAAACCCGTCATCACAAAAATTGAAGAATAATAAAAATTACGGGAGCATTTCTGCTCCCGTTTTAATTTTAATATAAAGTTTTCGAAAGAATGAAGCAAATCCACAGTGCTATAACAAATGCCGTTTCTGCAGGAATTGCAAGCTTAGTATACGGGCATTTCCAGCCTTTGTCGACACAAAGGAAAATCGTTCGTGTCACCAGAACGGTGGTTGCAAAAATCATACCACCAATAAGTGAATGAACTGGTGTTCCCAACGCAAGAGTAAGGTAAAGAAGAAATGCACCGAGTGCGAATGAAATACCACCGTAATAAACTCTGATCTCTGTCTTACCTGCATTATCAACAGGTTTAATTGAAAATGATTCCGCATTTTTGAGTGGCTTTGCAATAAACACCACAGCCATTCCCCAGAAATATCCGATAAGACAGATAACTGCAACGCTTGCAGGGATATTGGATGCAAGAATTTCTTTTAAATACTCCATAATTTACTCCTCGATGCTGATCATCTGATGAACATTCACTTCAGGAACCGTAAAGCTTACCTTGCCGTCTGCATATTCAAAATCAATTTCCTTATTCTGAGGTACAAGGACAACCTTGGAGGGCTTATCACACTTAACTGAAACCTTGATGTTGTAAAGAGGAACAATATCCTCAATTACCTCTGTGTTATCTCCCCTGTTCGTTGTATGAGCAAAGAGAAGATGAACAATCTTTCTGCCATCCTGCTGCATAAGCGTTGCAACACCTCTGTCAGGCATTGATGCATCAAGTGAGAAATCATCACCCATAAGACGGTTGATTACATAAGAGACAAACTCCTTGTAATGGAAATCACCGAACTTACCGTAGCCTGCGAAGATGTCCCACGAAATGTAAGCAATATTTCCCTTGATTACTGCTGCAGGATATGTGCTTTCAGGATTATTGGGTGCGTGCTGATGTGAGCAGAAG
>JAZORX010000118.1:0-8121 GCA_045656845.1 Acutalibacteraceae bacterium
GATGATATCTGCCCCTACGAACACGACTTAATATAAGTAAGTAGGGGATGGGTTTTCACATCCCGAAGAAAAAACACAAATTTCGGTACGGGAAACCCGTATCTACAACCAAAGTTCTTTGATCGTGCGTAGGGCGGTGGCTTGCTGCCGCCGTTTAAATGTACAAATTCGGGTTTGTCGGGGTGTTTTGGCATGGTTTTAAATAGTGCATTGCCTCCCTTGCCTAAAGGGAGGTGGATTTTGCGCAGCAAAAGACGGAGGGATACTTTAAGAAAAAAACATTGAAATATCGTTGTTTTCTTTTAAAATATCCCCCAGTCACGACTTCGTCGTGCCAGCCCCCTTTAGGCAAGGGGGCCTGAAAACTGCACCACTGAAAAGCCCGACAAACCCGAATTTGTTAAAGCAATCCAAAATCAAAAATACAATTTGCAATCCCAAATCCATTGACACCCGAAAAAACAAGGAATATAATTGAAACATTCCAGAAAGAAAGAGGGATAAAAATGAATTGTCCGAAATGCGGAAATGAATTGAATCCGAATATGAAATTCTGCGCAAAATGCGGAACACCTGTTCAGCAGCCTGCAGCACCCGTTGCGCCACAGCAACCCGTACAGCAGAAACCAGTTGTACCTGCACAGCCGAAACCTGTTGCTCCTGCTCCGTCAAAGGAGACGGCACAGCCTGCACCGAAGGCTGAACCCCAAAAGTCTGAAAAGCAGAAGAAGGCAAAGAAAAAGAGTGGCAAAAAGAATATTGCTCTGCGAGTAATTGCAATAATTCTCGTTATTGCTGTTCTTGCTACAGGTGGTATCTTCATCACTGATGCAATTCTCTTCAAATCAGAGTCAGAAAAAGCGGGATACATAACAGATTTCCCCGTGCTCAAGCAGGACACGGAATTTCTTATATATGATGCAGAAAAATTCCCATATGAAAATTATAATATCAAGGTAGACAGACTTACAAACGGAACACTTTTCAAAAGCTCTGCGTTCAATAAGTTTGAAAATGTTATAAACGAGAAGTCAGACAGCAAGATTTTCAATCTTCATCTTGATGACGGCAAATATCAGAACACACTTGAAGGTATAGTATCTGAAAGAACACACCCTGTATCGACAACAACAACTACAACTACAACAACCACTACAACGACAACTACCACAACGACTACAACGATTCCGCCAACTTCGGTAACAGATCCTTCAACGGAAACATCTGTAACAGACCCGACAACGGAATCCACAACGGAGTCAACAACAGAGTCTACGACAGAACTGTCAACGGCAACAACTCCGACAAGTGCTGAGCCTACATCAGGCGCAACAAAATCAGAAGAACCCGTTGTAATCGTAATCATCGTAATTGTTGATAATGATGATAAGGATGCTGTTGATAAGGTAGCACTTCAGTCCAAAAAGAATGATGAACCTATCAAGGATTTCGACCTCTATCTCTCATCTGTTGGTTCATCTCAGGGCAGTTCATCAAAGTTGAAAATAAGCAGAAATACAACTATAGCTGCAGGATCTGATCATACAGTTGCTGTCAGAAATGACGGTACGGTTGTTGCCACAGGTGACAATGAATACGGTCAGTGTGATGTGTCAGGCTGGACGGATATTGTAGCTGTTTCCGCAGGAAACTATCATACAGTAGGACTTAAGTCCGACGGTACGGTTGTTGCCACGGGTAATAATGATAGTGGTCAGTGTAATGTAAACGACTGGACGAATATCGTAGCAGTTTCTGCAGGAAACTATCATACAGTAGGACTTAAGACTGATGGTACGGTTGTATCTACCAAGCTTTTAGACCAAGACTACGGTCAGGGTGATGTTGAGAGTTGGAAAGATATCGTGTCTGTTTCAGCAGGAGACTATCTTACGGTAGGTCTAGAGTCTGACGGAACGGTCGTTGCCACTGTTGTTGACGAGGATAGTGATTTCGGTAAAGCAGAAGTTGAAAAGTGGATTGACATTGTTGCTGTTTACACAAATGAAAATTATATTATCGGCATTCATTCGGACGGAACAGTAGTCAGTACAGAATATTATAACGAAGATCTTTCCGATTGGAATGACATGATTGCAATATACACAAACTATTATGGAATTACCTTAGGTTTGAGGTCTGACGGTATGGTGCTTGCTGAAGATTACAATTCAAATAAATTTGAAGGTGGAGAAAAGTGGTCTGATATTGTGGCTATAACAGCAGGTAGTCATCACATTGCAGGTGTTAAATCTGACGGAACGGTGGTTGCTCAGTTTTTTGCAATATCGGATGGACCGGGTAAAACTACATACTACGGCCAATGTGATGTGGAATCATGGACAAACATCAAACTCCCCGGATAACAAACAAAAAGCAAGTGTCGGCTGACACTTGCTTTTCTTGTATCTTAATTAAATTAAAAATCAACTTCCATACCGTAGTAGATGCATGTGAAGAGCTTCTTCATTGTTGCAGGGTCGATAGCACGGGGGTTTGAACCTGTGCAAGCATCGCCGACTGCGTTTTCAGCGATTGCATCGATCTTCTCGTTGAATTCCTCTTCGATGATGCCGAATTCCTTGAGAGTGTTCGGAATGCCCATATAGTCGTTAAGCTCAACGATTCTTGCACGGAGCTTATCAACATATTCTGCTGTGCTGTCTGCCGTGATGCCGATTGACTTTGCAATGTCAGCATATCTCTCAGCAGCCTCTTCTACCTTTGAGTTGTACTTGATAACATAGGGGAGGTACATTGCGTTTGCAAGGCCGTGTGTGATATGGCCTGTTGAGAAAGCAGCACCTGTCTTATGAGCCATTGAGTGAACGATGCCGAGAAGTGCATTTGAAAATGCCATACCTGCAAGGCACTGACCGTAGTGCATTTCCTCTCTTGCTTCCATATCGCCGTCAAATGATTTGGTAAGCTTACGGTCTACGATATCGATAGCCTTGAGAGCGAGAGGATCTGTAAATGTTGTATGAAGAGTTGAAACATAAGCTTCAATTGCGTGTGTGAGAGCATCCATACCTGTATGAGCTACGAGCTTTGCGGGCATTGTCTCAGCAAGTGCAGGGTCTACGATTGCAACATCGGGTGTGATGTTGAAGTCAGCAAGAGGATATTTGATGCCCTTCTGATAGTCTGTGATAACTGAGAAAGCAGTAACCTCAGTTGCTGTACCTGATGTTGAGGGAATAGCGATGAATCTTGCCTTCTGACGAAGCTCAGGGAAGCTGAAGGGTGTGATGAGCTGCTCGAATGTAACCTCGGGATATTCATAGAAAGCCCACATTGCTTTTGCTGCGTCGATCGGTGAACCACCACCCATTGCAACGATGAGATCAGGCTCGAAAGCACGCATAGCTTCTGCGCCCTTCATAACTGTTTCAACTGACGGGTCAGGCTCGACACCTTCGAAAAGCTGAGTTTCGATTCCGACCTCGTTAAGGTATGAAACAACCTTATCAACAAAGCCGAATTTTTTCATTGAACCACCACCGAGAACGATGATAGCTTTTTTACCTTTGATTGTTTTGAGAGCCTCAAGAGCGTCCTTGCCGTAATAGAGGTCTCTGGGTAAAGTGAATCTGAACATTGGTATTTCCTCCGTTTACCGCATCCCTGAACAGGAATGTTATTTTTTTAACAATCTTATTATACCACAGCTTATTTAAGAATTCAAGAGAATTTTGTATATATCATGAATTTATAATTTATGGCTGTCGGAGGAAGAAATCACACAAAACCGAGAATTCGCTGAATAATATTTAAAATTCTGAAAATGAAGTTTCTTAATGGGATGATCATCACATCAATAACGCTTGGGATAGAACCGCCTGATGTCGGAATTCCGTCAAAATCAGAATGAGTGTTACACATCCAGGAAATAATGCCTTTTTCGTTGACGATGCTTACGGTAAGTCCTTTGCCGTTTTTGGTTGTAACATTGGGATAGCTTGAGCCGTCAACGGTGAAAAGATCATACATAATGGTTGTATAAAGACGATGGTTGGAATCGCCCTTGGTACCATCAGGGTTTAAAACTTCGGTGAAGGTCGAAAGTCTGCAGTTGGCAGGGTTTGAATTGTAAGTGCAGATTTTATCCCACTGAGGGATAACATTGAGTGAGTAATTAACAAGAGGATCGCGCTCACTTGCAAAAACCCAGATTGAAACATCTTTGCATTTTTCAATGTCTGCTTCGCTTCTTGTTCCGGTTGCAGCAAGAGGATAAATTCCTGCAAAGTATTCAGGGTAAGCTATTGCCATATCCCATGTCATCTCTCCGCCTGCTGATGAGCCGCCGATGAATATTCTTGTTGTGTCAACATTCTCGCCGTGCTCTTCAATAAAGCAGTCAATGAGGTTGCGAAGTGGTTCGATCAGAGATGAATTCCAATATTCCATTTCGTCTTCAGGGCAACGGGGAAGAAGAATGTAAGCTCCGCCTGTGTCTGTCCATCTCTCCTGAAGCTCTGCTGAAGCCCATGTTGCCATTGAACTGTCTGCAAGCTGAGAGCCGACGGATGAGCCGTGACCGATACCGTGAAGGTAGATAACAACGGGATATTTCTCTTTATCATTTTCGCCTGCAGGTGAGTAGTAGCAATAATCAAGCTCGTCGGCATATCCGGTTTCAAACTGGTTTCGAAGAGCCGTAAGTCCTGCAGAGAGTGGTAATGCCTGTTTTGTTCTGTCTTTTGCGTATGTATTTAATACAAGTGGGGTTGCCATAAGGCAAACAGCCATTAATACACAAAGAAATTTTTTGATTAGTTTCATTTAAACCACCTCGTAGATTAAAAAATTAATTGTATTATACTATTTTAGAAAATAAAATTCAATTATTATTTTGTTTTAGAATAATGAACAAATCGTGAACTTTTAGCTTTGTGTGGTCGATTTATACGATTATCACATTTCAGATGTGTGGATTGTTGACTTTTATATACAAAAGGTTTAAAATATAGAAGAATATAATACAGCAAAGCAATCTGATTGTTTAGGTTGCAAAGCTGCAGAATAAGGAGGCAGACTTATGTATGTATTGGCTCTTGATCAGGGTACGACAAGCTCCCGCGCTATAGTTTTTGATAAGCAGGGAAGGATAGTATCCAAAGCACAGAATGAATTTGATCAGATTTATCCCAAAACGGGATGGGTTGAGCACAACCCGATGGATATTCTCTACAGTCAGCTTAAGGCGATAACGGCAGTTATCAACTCAGGTGAGTTTGATGTTTCAAAAATTGCAGGTATAGGTATCACCAATCAGCGTGAGACAACGATTATCTGGGATAAGGATACGGGTAAGCCTGTTTACAATGCAATCGTGTGGCAGTGCCGCCGTACTGCAGAGCTTTGCGAGCAGTTGAAGAAAGAGGGTCTTTCAGATTATATCCGTGAGCATACGGGTCTTCTTATTGATGCCTATTTCTCAGGTACAAAAATCAAATGGATTCTCGATAATGTTGAAGGTGCCCGCACAGCAGCTGAGAATGGCAAACTCCTTTTCGGTACGGTTGAAACCTGGCTTATCTGGAATCTTACGGGTGGTAAGGTTCACGTAACTGACTATTCAAATGCATCAAGAACGATGCTGTTTGATGTTGATAAACTCGAATGGGACGAATACCTCTGCGAAAAGCTTGGTGTTCCTATGTGTATGCTCCCGACTCCTGTTGAATCAAGTAAGGTTTACGGTGAGGTCGCTCCTAACATCCTTGGACTTGAAGAGCTTGCAGGTATTCCTATCTGTGGTGCGATCGGTGATCAGCCTGCAGCGCTTTTCGGTCAGGCGTGCTTTAATCCCGGTCAGGCTAAGAATACTTACGGCACGGGATGCTTCCTTCTTATGAATACGGGTGAGAAGCGAGTAGATTCAAAGCATAATCTTCTTACGGGTGTTGCATGGAGCCTTAATGGCAAGACGACATATTCAATTGAGGGTAGTGCGTTCAACGCAGGTTCGGTTATAAAATGGCTTCGTGATGAGATACACCTTATTGATAACGCAAGCAGGTGCGACGAGCTTGCCGAAAGTGTTCCTGATGCAAACGGAATGTATATTGTTCCTGCGTTTACGGGTCTTGGTGCTCCCTATTGGGATATGTACGCAAGAGGAACTATTGTCGGTCTGACAAGAGGAGTCAATCGTGCACATTTTGCAAGAGCTGTTCTTGAAAGTATTGCGTTCCAGTCAACGGATCTGCTTGAAGCTATGGCAAAGGATTCTCAGATCACTCTTTCTGAGCTTCGTGTTGACGGTGGCGCAAGTGTAAGTAATATTATGATGCAGATTCAGGCTAACCTCATTCATACAATGGTTAACCGTCCTAAGACGGTTGAAACAACGGCTCTCGGCGCTGCTTATCTTGCAGGTCTTGCAGTCGGAATGTGGAAGAATCTTGATGAAATTGAAAGCAACCGTGAGGTTGAAAAGGTATTCATTCCAAAAATGGAAAAGAAAGACAGAAATAAGCTTTATAAAGGTTGGCTTCGCGCTGTCGAACGCTCCAAGGGTTGGGAAGAAGAATAATTCAGTTTGAATATCGCATAAGTGGGCAATATATAATTAAATGTACATATTAATTGTATAGGAGAAATATTTATGCCCGAAGTAATATGCGATTGGAAAACCTTGCACGATTTTATGGTTGATGCATTCAAAGGTGTTGGTGTTCCTGCTGAGGATTGTGAAACCATTGTTGATGTTATTCTTGAGTCAGACAGAAGAGGGATCGAGTCTCACGGATGTAACCGTTTCAAGCCGATTTATATTGACAGAATCAACGCAGGTATCCAGCAACCCGTAACCGATTTTGAAGTGATAAAAGAAACTGCGACAACGGCAGTTGTTGACGGTCACAACGGTATGGGTCAGGTTATAGGATGCAAGGCTATGAATATAGCTATCAGAAAAGCCAAGGAATACGGTATGGGTATGGTTGCTGTGCGCAACTCCTGCCACTACGGTATTGCCGGCTATTATACAACAATGGCGACTAAGGCGGGCTGTATCGGTATTACGGGTACAAATGCCCGCCCATCCGTTGCTCCGACATTTGGTGTTGAAGGAATGTTCGGCACAAATCCTTTTACGATCGGCATTCCTACCGATGAAGATTTCGACTTCTGTTTCGATTGTGCAACATCAATCACACAGAATGGTAAGGTTGAATATTACGAGAGAATCGGTGAAGAAATTCATCCGGGAACGGTTATTGATACTGACGGCAAACCCGTTGAAGGTGATGCAGGTGTCGCTCTTAAGAAAATCCGTCAGGGAACAGCAGCGCTGACAACCCTCGGAGGTATCGGTGAAGCTCTCGGTGGCTACAAGGGCTACGGCTTTGCAATGGCAGTTGAACTTTTTTCGTCGATTCTTCAGGACGGAGCTTACGGCAAAGCACTTGACGGTAAGGATGAAAACGGCAATATCTGCCCATACCACCTGGGTCATTTCTTTATCGCTATTGATACGGAGCACTTTCTCGGTGAAGAAACTGCGCGTAAAAAAGCAGGAGATATCATCCGATCTGTCCGTGCTTCAAAAAAGATGCCTGATGCAGAGCGAATCTATACAGCAGGCGAAAAAGAATGGGAGATATGGCTCAGACGAAAAGATATCGGTGTTCCGATCAACGAATCTGTTCAGGCAGAGATGAACAAGGTCCGCGATGAGCTGAAACTTGAATATATATTCCCATGGGAAAAATAATTAGTGTCTTGGAGGCAAATCAAATGGATTACGCAAAAGAATCCCTTAAGCTCCACTATGAGTGGAACGGTAAAATCGAAGTAGTAGCAAGAGCTAAGGTTGACAACAAAGAGGCTCTTTCACTTGCATACACACCCGGCGTTGCTCAGCCGTGTCTTGAAATCCAGAAGGATATAAACAAGAGTTATGAGCTTACCCGTCGTTCAAACCTTGTTGCGGTTATAACGGACGGCTCGGCTGTTCTCGGTCTGGGTGATATCGGGCCGGAAGCAGGTATGCCTGTTATGGAAGGTAAGTGTGTTCTTTTTAAAGAGTTTGGTGGCGTTGACGCTTTCCCTCTCTGTATACGCACTCAGGATGTTGATGAATTTGTAAACACGGTCCTGCTTCTTTGC
>JAZORX010000119.1:0-3216 GCA_045656845.1 Acutalibacteraceae bacterium
TTCCCTTTGCCGTTAGTTAAACTGCTTAACGGAATTAACGGTGTAAGCGCAAGAAGCTTTCTTAAAATCTTCGGTATACAGCTGTTTGCTAATGCATATGGCGGACTGCGTAATATTCTTTGGAGAAAGAAGCTTGTTCCGAAATACGGAAGATATAAATACGTTCTGTTCTCGAACTTTTTCCAGAAGGCTGTTATGATAATCCTTATCGGCTGGCTTCCGATATATAATGTAAAGCTTGTTGAGGACAGAATGTGGATGGCATATCTTCTGTTTATGATTTATGATATGTTCCCGTTTGATAACGTTATTGAACAGTGCACTCAGAATATTTCACCGAATCCTCACGAAAGAATGCTTATAAGAACCTGGCCTGTAAAGCTGTCGCATTTTGTAAGGAATGTGTTTGATGTTATAATTCCGATTTTCGGAATTGCCTTCAGCGATATAAGATTTTATAAGTTTGTTGTTCCGGCAGTATTCATTCCTATGGGAGCGTTAACACTTCTGAGTGTAAGAAACATTACAGAGCGAATCCCTCAGCCACCGCTTGAAAAGAAACAGAAGGTTTCCTTATGGTACGGAATTTCTCAGGTAATGAAGAATAAATATAACTGGTTGAATACTATTTCTACATTGCTAGACTCTTTCGGAAACGGAATGATAAGTATTGTAAACGTTATGTACTTCTTCTCTTTCCGTATGTATACCCAATGTGCAATTTACGGTCTTATGAAAACATTGATGAGCTTCAGGTCAACACCTCTGAGCTTTGTTGCACCGTACTTTGTAAGAAATTTCTCATACAGAACTCTGAAAATTCTCAAGCTTATTATATGTGCGGTAGGTGCCGTAGCGGAAATGCTGACTATTATGGCTTTCCCGACGAAACAGAATTTATGCGGTATTGTTATTTTTGCATGTGAATTCGTTAAAGGCTTCGCAAACGCAATTCCCGATGTTGCCGATAGCGATATGACTATCAGAAAGAACGACTATCAGATGTATCTTTCGGGCGAACGACTTGAAAATTTCAGCGGTGTGTTTAACTGGATAATTTCTCCCGTTACCACATTTGTCAGCCTGATAATCCCCGTAATTATTCTCAAAAACGGATTCAACTCAAACTGGGACGTTCTTTATATCGATTCTGCAAGATTTAATATTCTTGCGGTTCCGTTGCTGTTTGACCTTGCAGGCTTCGTTCTTATGATTATTCCGTATCTGTTCTGGGATTTCAACAATCCGCAGCATGAATATGTTATGGAAGTTCTTAAGCAAAGGGAAAAGCTTGCTCAGGAAGGCTATTTTCCGTCAGAATATGAGGGTGGACTTAACTTTGCAGAACCCGGTGAGCTTCACGGCGGTATACCCGTTGAGTCTGCTTCTATGATTGAAAAGCGTAATTTACTTCTGGAAAAAGAAGCGGAAATCCCCGAACCGGTTAAAACCAATTAAAACTTATCTTACACGAATGATATGCACCTCGAAATGTGAACTGCTTTTGGAGGTGCATATTTTATATAAGAAAAATCGAGCACAGAAGGTGTTTATATGAAATTTGTAATGATGTCTGACACACATTATATTTCACGAAGAATGATAGACGATAAAACGGACAAAGAGCTGATGCTTCAGCCTGCGGTAACGGAAGCTGCTATTTTGCAAGCTTCAAAGGACTGTGATGTTCTGTTCATCGTCGGCGACCTTACTAACAGCGGAGACCGTTATTCGCACGAAGATTTTTCGGCTTTTCTTCGCGAAGTCAAACAGTCAGGAACAAAAATATATGTCATTTTTGCTACCCACGATTTTCATCACCACAAAGCCTATGTAAGAAAACATGGTGAAAAAACGGAGTATAAAAGCCACCCGTGGGACAGTCCTTGGTTCGATATTGAAAAAGCGGACTGGAGAAAGCTTGTAAAAGATGAGTTTTCCTCTCTGTCGGATGAAGAAATTGCTCCGGGACTTGTGCCTGCACTTTCACCCGAGGAAATATGGGAAATCTACCGTGAGTTCGGTCCGGATGAAGCGTATTCTGTCCATGAACCAAGCTTTTCCTATTGCCTGGATCTTGACGAAAAGATGCGTTGCCTTATGCTCAATGATATTTTTCGCAATGAAGAAGCACTGAAAGATAAAAGCCCGACCTACTCTCCGTCCTGCCTGCGTTGGATGAAGAAGATGTATGATGAAGCCGAAAGAGATAAAAAGTATATATTTATCTGCTCGCATCATCCGATGCTTCCTGCAGTTCCTGCACATCGAATCGGTGCAGGTAAAGGAAATCGTGATATGCGTTCTCCTGCAGTCGGACATATGCTTGCTGAGATGGGATTTGACCTTGCGTTTACAGGACACTCACATTTTTGTGACGTCGGGTATCTCAGAAGTGAAAACGGCAATCTTATTTGGGATATCACTACGCCAAGCGTCAGATTTTACCCTCCGGCATACAGAGAAATTGAGCTTAACGGAGAAAGCAAAACAGTTGAATATAACTGTAAATATATAAATGCCGTTGAAAATACACCGATAGAAGAAGAAACACTTTTTGAGCATTATCACAAGAATTTCTACGATGACTATTACCGAATGGTTACCAGCTCAAATACAACGGTGAAAAAGTTAATGGACACCCTCACGGTGAAGGATATTTATTTTCTTGTCAAAGGCAAAGCAAGTCTGACGGCCGAAGAATACAACAGGATTAAAAATCTGAAGATTTTTGACCTTATCATTGAATCTGCTTTTAATATGCTCATCGGTGACGGTGCATACACCCCGGATACACCTGAATACAAAGTACTGATGCCGCTGTGTGCGAAGCTTGACAGCATTATCGATACACAACCGTTTGTAAATGTTAAAGACAAGTATCTTGGCGGTTATTCCGTTTCTGAAATTATTGAGCCGATGCTCTTTAATAATTTTGTGCCGGACAGAAAAGGCACACTTGATTTGACAAAGATTCCCGAGCCACGAATAGAAACTCCCGTTTACACCTCACATGCAGGCGATGTTATTATGGGCGTGATATGTGTTCTTGCACTTGCGTTATCTCCGCTTGCACCGATTGCTGTCGCAGTTGCATTGCCCGTGCTCACGGTGAAAAAGAAGCAGAAAGCTAAAAAACACAAAGGCCCGTTTTACAGATATTCATAATTGCACAAAATTACGCAAGCGCAAACGTGAAGACGAAAGTTTTATTTG
>JAZORX010000120.1:0-14344 GCA_045656845.1 Acutalibacteraceae bacterium
TCGTTGAATTCCTTAGTGAATGCCATGATGTTAACACCATGCTGACCTAAAGCAGGACCAACCGGGGGAGCCGGTGTTGCTTTACCTGCAGGGATCTGAAGCTTAATAAAGCCTACTACCTTCTGAGCCATTTTTTGCACCACCAAAATATGTGGTTCGGCGGAGCAATTGAAAAGTTTTTTGCTCCTCCCACGGGGAGCCGGAGCTCCATACCCAAAGGGGTATATAATTAAAGCGGAAACCGCCTAATTATCACGTAAAACTGATGTTGATTAATCGGTAACGAGTTCAACCTGATCAAGCTCAAGCTCAACCAAAGTTTCCTTACCGAACAAAGCAGAAACCGTAACCTTAACCTTATTGTTATCAAGGTCAATCTCTTCAACAGTTCCTGAGAAACCTTCAAAGATTTCATCGATGATGTTGACTGTGTCGCCAACCTCGTATTTGACTTCAACGACCTTCTTTTCAACGCCGAGTCTGTAAACTTCCTCATCTGTGAGAGGAACGGGCTTACCCTCGGGACCTACGAAGCCTGTTGCACCACGAGTGCCTCGGATAACGAGCCAAGCCTCATCGCTGATCTTAGGCATATCGTTTTCGTCAAGGAAAGTTGCGATCTTTACCATAACATAGCCGGGGAAGATTTTACGCTCAACTTCGCGTGTTCTGCCATCCTCACGAACCTCAACTACTGTTTCGGTCGGGATTTTGACTTCAAAAATCTCATCCTGCATCTTACGATTTTCCGCAGCTTTCAAGATGTTTGTTGCTACTTTATTCTCATAGCCTGAGTAGGTATGAACAACATACCATCTGGAGTCATTAGACATTGCCTTTCCTCCGTATACTCTTAATTATTTCGCAGCAGATGTTGATGATGCTGCTGTGCTTGATGTTGCAGCTGTTGTTGATGTTGCAGCTGTTGAGGGAACAACGGGCTTAGCAGATGTAACTTCTGCTGTTGTCTCAGTTGTTCTGTTATATGCTGCTTCACGAGTTGCATCGATAGCGCTTGTAAGACCGAGGTCAACAAGACAAACTACTGCACCGATCACTGCGATACAAGCAAGTGTGATCAATGTTCCTTTGAGAACTTCCTTGGCGCCGGGCCAAGTGATCTTCTTTACCTCGCCCTTGAGGTCTTTGAAGAAGCGAGCGATTACCTGAAAAACATTCTTCTTGTTTTTATTGGGCTTCTTGGAAACTTTTTCCTTTTCAGCCTTGGCAATCTTCTTTGCTGCTTCAGAGCTTTCTTTGTTAGCCATTGCAGTTGTCCTCCCAGCTTACTTCGTTTCTTTATGGAGAGTATGCTTTTTGCAGAATCTGCAGTACTTGTTCATCTCCATCCTGTCGGGTGTGTTCTTCTTGTTTTTCATTGTGTCATAATTGCGCTGTTTGCATTCTGTGCATGCAAGTGTAACTTTGACTCTCATTTCTTTCGGCACCTCCATTTTACCGGTTAATCCGGACCTTTAAAGCCTCCCTCGTAACGGACTTACACCCTGTAAGTTCCTAAAAGAGGGCACAAAAAAAGAACCCTCTACAAGAGGTAGAGCTATTCTAACAGAAATATCAAGTTTTGTCAATACTTTTGGCATAATATTTTTGTTGAAAAACCTTGATTTTAAAGGCTTTTCCTTTTTTCCCAAGAGATTGTGGACAGGCTGTTTTTTCGCCACTAAATGTACGAATTGACTTTAGCCTTTCTATTTGATAAAATGTGTCTCAAGAGAAAAATTTTTGTGTGGCGATAAAATTATGATAAGAATTAACGAAATAAAACTCCCTCTCGAAGCAACGGACGAGGATATCCTCTCAGCCGCTGCCAAGGCATTGCGTTGCCCGAAGAGAAAAATCACTTCGCTCGAAATTGCGAGAAAATCTCTCGATTCAAGAAAGAAGGATAATCTCTTTTTTGTTTACAGCGTTGATGTCACCGTTGAGGGTGATGAAAGCGAGATTCTGGAAAAAAGCAAGTGCAAAAAAGCTATGCTTACAGAACCTTTCTCGTACATTTTACCTGAAAACAAAAGAAAAAGCAAGCTTCGCCCGATCGTTGCAGGCTTCGGCCCCGGAGGAATGTGGGCTGCGCTGACGCTTGCGCGTGCAGGACTCAGGCCGATTGTGCTTGAAAGAGGACGCGACATAGACCGACGCACAGCCGATGTCAACAGATTCTGGAAAGAAAAGATTATCGACGAAACATCAAACGTTCAGTTCGGTGAAGGCGGAGCAGGTACATTTTCCGACGGCAAGCTGACAACGGGAATCAAAGACAAGCTTTGCAGAAAAGTATTTCTTGATTTTGTTGAATTCGGTGCTCCCGAAGAAATCCTTTATTCATGGCGTCCTCACATCGGAACAGACAAGCTCGTTCAGGTTGTTAAAAACATAAGAGAAGAGATCAAGGCTCTTGGCGGCGACGTTCTTTTCTCGTGCAAGCTGACAAATGTTATCATTGCAAACGGAGTCGTTCACGGAGTGACATATATAAATGAAAAAGGAGAAACTGTTGACATTGAAACAGACAGCCTTATCCTCGCAATCGGACACTCTGCAAAAGACACGGTTGAAATGTTATATAATAAAGGTATAGATATTATGCAGAAGCCGTTTTCCGTCGGTGCAAGAATCGAGCATCCCAGAGAGATGATCAACCGTTCGCAGTACGGCAGCTTTGCAGGTCACCCTGCCCTCGGTGCCGCCGACTACAAGCTCGCCTGCCATCCTCCTCACGGCAGAGGCGCATATACATTCTGTATGTGTCCCGGAGGTACGGTTGTCGCTGCTGCGAGTGAAAACGGAGGCGTTGTCGTTAACGGTATGAGCAACTTTGCCCGTGACGAAGAAAACTCCAACTCGGCCCTTCTCGTCGGTATAGAGCCTGAAGATTTCGGCAGTGACCATCCCCTTGCAGGATTCAGGCTGCAGAGAGAGATCGAAGAAAAAGCTTTCCGTTGCGGTGGCAGCGACTTTACAGCTCCTGCGCAGCTCGTCGGTGATTTTCTGCAGAATGTCAGGTCAACTCAGCTCGGCAGCGTCAACCCATCCTGCCCGACAGGTGTTAAGATGGGCGACATCCGTGAAGTCCTTCCGAAAAAGGTTACGGATACAATGGCAGACGCTATTGTTAAAATGGGTCAGCAGCTCAAAGGATTTGACCTTCCCGACGCCGTGCTGACAGCACCCGAAACCCGTTCATCCTCACCCGTCAGAATCGTGCGTGATGAATTCTATCAGGCACTCAAGGTAAGAGGCCTCTACCCCTGCGGTGAAGGTGCAGGCTATGCAGGAGGCATCGTCTCTGCTGCAGTTGACGGCATCCGTTGCGCACACGCAGTTTTAAGCGACGAATTTTAATATTATATTATATAATGTATACGCTCACGGAAGAAATTTCGTGAGCGTTTTCGTTTGTTTGCAAAAATTAAATACAATTTTCTGCCGAAACAAATTATTTTTATAGAAAATGCGCAAAAATATTTACTTTTAAATCATTTAATGATATCATAAATTGTGTATATTTTCATTTTTGCAAATTGCAAAAGGAGTGGTACCGATATGAAAAAAACAGTCAGGGTTATTCTCTCTCTGATTTTATGCTGTTGTTTGATGACAACGACACCGGTTTATGCCGCACAAGCAGAAGAAACTCAGGTTTCTGTCTCCGAATATCTCGGCCAACCTGAGCAGGATACAGAGCTGCTTGTTAAAATCGAGCTTTCAAAGCTTCTTAACAAGCTGAGCAACTTCTTTCTCAACGGTGTCCTCGGCACGGCACTAAGAACAATCTTCCCCGACTCTGCTGCAGTTGCAGATTACGAGGATTTCAACATTGATGAATATGATAACTTCTACGCAGGAATGGAAACCTTTATCGACGAGCCACAGGGCGACAAGGTCTGGACCCTCGGATACGGCAAGGCATCCATCCTCCCCGACGATTTCGGTCAGAAGAAATATGCAAAGGGTGCTTACCTGCCGTATGTTTTCGGTGATTCGATGTATAAAGACGATGACGGCAACGAAGAAGACCTTATGGCAAGAGCGATCGTTATGAATGACGGCTCGGGCAGAGGCAATGTCGTTTTCATCTCGCTGGATGCAATGGGATTTGCCAATGCCGATGTAAGGCTTATCCGTGAAGCCCTCAAGGATATCGCAAAGAAGCATAACATCGTCAGCATCAATGTTTCCTGCACTCACATCCACACGGGTATCGACTCGCAGGGTGTCTGGACAGACCCGATCGGTTGCATTGTAAACAATATTTTCAGCCCGACCGTCAGATACGGTGTTGAGCGTTCATTCATCGACTCTGTTGTTTCAGGATCAAAAGAAGCTGTTGAAAAAGCTCTCGGTGATATGACAACAGGCAGCCTTTACTATTCTCAGGCAGAGCTTGCAGAATATATGCACGACAGGACAGCTCCCATCGCACTCGACAAAAACATATACAAGCTGGAGTTTGTACCCTTTGACTCTGCAAAAACACCCACAATCGTCGCAACATTCGGAGTCCATCCCGAATCGGCAAGCTATGACTGGGCAAGCGCAGACCCGAACAAAGCAATTTCGTTTGACAAGAAATTCACGGCAGACTTCATCTGGTACACAGAAAAAATCATCAACTCTGCAGGCTATAATTTCATCTTCCTTCAGGGTAATGTTTCAACAGTCACTTCAACAAGACATCTTACGGGAGACGGCGTTGAGCAGACAGCACACTATTCAGCCGTGCGCTACGGCTACGAAATCGGCTACATTCTTCTCGGTCTTAATATGACGAGGGATGAGAGGATTGCTCTTAACGAAAAAACAGGCGACAAGCTCGGCATCCGTGATGCAGACAAATACGAGGAATACTCCATCTGGTATGACGGACTTGAAACCGTTGAAAAACAAGACGTAAAACCCGTCCTCAACATCAGGCTTGAACAGTTTACCGTAAGAATTGAAAACAACATCATCGCTCTTCTGGGTAAAACATCCGTTGCAGACAACCTTGTGCTCAAAGACGATAAAGGCAACTATTACACAATTTCCGAGGTCGGATATCTTGAAATCGGCGACAATATGAAGGTCTATATGAGCCCGGGTGAAACATTCGGTGAGCTTCTTCTCGGAGGCAGCGGTGCAGAAGGATTTGACCTCTCCCCCATCCGTGAATACACGGGCGAGGACATCATCATTATGGACCTTATGAATGATGCTGCAGGCTATGTCGCAAACCCTGAAAACTATGTGCTTGCAGGTCTTCAGTACAACGAGATAACAGGCGTTTTCGACAGCGACACATGGTGCCTCATTTCCTACGGTGAAAACGCAGCAACAACCTTCATCAGCAATTTCTATAAAATTTATGACAGCGTAAAATAATGCAAAAAGGAGATCCGTACAATGAAAAAAGCTCTTAAATCTTTCATCTCTGCGCTTCTGGTTTTATCCTTACTTTTCTCAGGAGCATCATTCGCAGGTGCAGAAGAAGCGCCTGCTGCAGACAACAGCTCAATCATATTTGTAACAAATGTAATCAACAGTCTGCTGAATGTCGTTTTCAAAGGCTTCGGTGCTCTTTTCCCGAAAGACTTTGCTACGGTTGACGAATACTATGCAGGTGAAAGCGAAAACTTCTACGAAGGTATGGACACCTTCCTTGATGCACCTGCAGCCGATGCAGAATGGCACCTTGGCTTTGGCAAAGAAAGCCTTGTTCCCGAAAACCTCAGAAACGGTTCAAAGGAATATTATACAGGTGGTTACTTCACACAGAAAATCAACGGTGTTTTCGATGATCAGAGTGCAAACGCAATCGCCCTCAGCGATAATTCAGGCAGAGGCACGGTTGTTATGGTATCTGTTGATGGTATCGGCATAAACAACGCTGATGTCCGCACAATCCGTGCAGAAGCTGAGCGCAAGCTCGCAGAGCTTGGCTTTGAAAGCGACATCGTTGCTATAAACATCAACGCAACTCATTGCCACACGGTGCCCGACACACAGGGCTTCGGCCTCGCACTTATCCCGAAGGTTTTTCAGAATATTTTCTCTTTCCTTCCTTTCCTTGAGCCTTCAAGAAGCATTGACCCCGAGGTTTATGAAATGCTCATCGGCGGCACATCAGATGCAATAGTTGAAGCTTACCGTAATATGGAATCTGGCGATCTTTACTATTTTGAAACTGTCGGCATCGGCAGAAGCGAAAGAAACCAGAACTTCCTCGATGACGAATACGATTATCTTTTCAATAAGAGATATAACAAAGAGGGATATCAGCACGTATTTGCCTGCTTCAAATTCGTACCCGATAACCCGACCTCTATGCCCACGGTTTTTGCAAACCTCGGTGCACATCCCACAACCATCAACAGAGAAACGGAGCTTCTTTCTGCTGACTTCCCTCACTATATGGAAGAAAAAATGAACGAAGCCGGAATGAATTTTGCATTTATTCAGGGCGCACAGTCCCCGATTTCAGTCAACAAGGGTGGAGTTACAACTCAGTCTGTTGTTGATGAAGTGAATGCAGAAATCGCTGCTGACCCGAGCATCGAGCCCTATGCAAACGCAAAGTCGATCGGCTATGAATTCACAAGGCTTATCCTTGAAGCTCAGGAAGATGCAAGACCCGTCGCTCCCGTACTCAACGTGAGAATGGCAGAGGTCACCGTTCCTATGGACTACGGTCTTATGGAGCTCGGTGCCGTTTCAGGTCTTCTCGGAACAACAACCGTTGAGGATGAAAGCTCACCTTGCGGATATTCCGTTATAACTGAGGTCGGCTATCTTGAAATCGGTACAGATATCGTTATGCTTACCGTCCCCGGAGAGCTCATCCCCCAGCTCGTTTACGGTGAAGTTGTTGACAAATCAGAATCCTACCTCGGTCAGGATTGGGAGCTTGACATCACAGCAGAGCTTATAGGCGAAGGCAAGACCGTTCTTGTTATGGGTCTTTGCAACGATGCTCTCGGCTACATCGTGCCCGACAACGACTATGCACCGTTCATCGCAGATTCACTCTGGAACACAGACCTTGGCGAAAAGCTTTTCGGCCCTGCACAGAGACACTACGAAGAAATGCTTTCAACAGGCAGCCAGGCAGGCTCAACAATTATGGGTGCGCTCAACGGCCTTGTTTCCGATTGGCAATAAAACCACTGTAAAAACATAATTTTTCAAGGGGTGAAAATTATGGCATTCAAAAAAGAATCCGACACAAACGCAAAAGCGTTTGAGGATATGCGCAACTCGCAGGATAGTGAAAACACCAACAGTGCAAACCGTCTGCTTAACCGCCGCTATGCAGGAACAAAGGAATCGCTCGGCTTCGTTATCTGGGACGCAGCACAAAGCTTTAACATAAACATTTATGCAACCCGTTTCATCACGAGCATCGTAGGCATCGACCTCGGTCTGCAGACTATCGTCAACGCAATCAACAGCGTATGGGATATCGTCAACGATATGATTTTCGGTGCAATTGTTGATAAAACCCGTACCCGTTGGGGTAAATTCAGGCCATACCTGCTCTTCCTCGCTCTGCCGGGATGCATCCTCGCTTCTCTTTATTGGCTTATGCCTCATCTTTTCTCGGGCGCATCAGCAACAGATATTTTTCAGTTTATTTTCTTCCTTCTGCTGACCGTCTCCCGTGAAGGTGTTACGACCTTTCAGACGATTGCAAGAAAAGGTCTTATGGCTACGATAACGCCCAACCCAATCGACCGTACCCGACTGATTACTCTTGCAAACTTTGCTTCAGGATTTTTCGGTGAAAAATTACCTGAACAGGCAGTAACAATCCTCATCGACGTTTTCAGAAACAAATATCTCCACGACCCGATCAGGCTTTCAAAGGCTTATACCAATCTCTTTGTCGGAATGGGTGTTTTCACAACGGTTGTGGCAGGTGTTGCATCCTTCTGGTTTTTCTATAATTCCAAAGAGAGGGTTATGCAGTCTGTCAAAACTCCGAGCATACTGCAATCCATCAAATCTGTTCTGAACAACAAGCCGTTGCTTCTCATCACGCTTTCAGATTTCCTGAGCGGATTTGCAATCAAGGGCAGCCAGGACGACTATTACACGGATGTTCTCCACTTCTCTTCAATGACGCTTGTCGCAGGTATTCCTGCTGCTCCGATAAGCCCTGCAAGCTATGCGTGGGTACCGTGGATGAGACGGCGTTTTTCAAGCCGTGTGCTTTACATCCTGTCAAAAGAAATCGGCAATATTCTCTATGTCCCCGTCTTTATCTTCGGCTGTATCGGAATGAAGGGCGACTACTCGGGAGGTATGTATCAGAAGGTTGTTCCGATGGGAATTGCCATGGCTCTCTGGGAAATCATCTGGACCCTCTTCTTCGGTCTTAAGTCCGTTATAGGAACAGAAATGTATAACGAGGCGATGGACTATTGCGAATGGAAAAACGGCTACCGTACAGAGGCGATGGCATCCGTCGCAAACGGCATAGCAGCCAAAGTCTCGTCCAACACAAGCAATGTTGTAACAACGATGATCAAAAAGATGATCGGCTACAGAGCTGACGCTTTCAGAACAGGTGCCGAGCAGACAAATAAGGTTAAATTTTATCTCTTTGCTATGTTCACGATCATCCCTGCCGTTACGGGTTCACTCGGAATCATCCCCATGCTTTTCTACGATCTCGACAACGAAAAGAAAGAAAGAATGTATGCCGAACTTATTGAACGCCGCAAGCTTGTCAGCCGGACGATCGACAACGATAAAGAAAATGTTTTCGGTCTCGCAACGGCAAACGCTGACGCAGGTGAATAATATTTTAACTAACAGAAGCAGACTTCGGTCTGCTTTTGTTTTTATTTCTTCATCAGGTTGAAAAACCGACAGACTTTTGATAAAATAAATCTATAAAAGCAAAAACACAAACGGAGCTGAAAACCATGAATTTCAAAAAATGTACAGCATTAATTCTCTGTTCGGTTATGATTTTTTCAACAGCGTTGATCCCCTCAAACGCTGCCTTCGGCAAAGACAGAATCAACACCCCTGCGATAATAAATTTTGCAGAGAAAATCACGGGTGTGGTTGTCAACCACTGTGCAAAGCTGATCAATTCAATCAGGGGCACTGACGAAACAGCGATACCCTCTCCAGAGGTAAGCCCTCACTCGTGGATTGAATGCGATGCAGAGGCGATCGAAAACCCTGAGCAGACGCTGAACGCAGAGACATGGGTTGCAAATGAACTTGTTTTCGAAAGCACAAAAGCATATGCTGACCCGTTTAATGATGTTGACATCGAGCTTCACCTTTTCGGCAACGGAAGATTATATAAAATCCCTGCATTCTGGGACGGTGGAAACATATGGAAAGTCCGTTTTGTCTGCCCGTCTGCAGGTGAATGGTCTTTCATAACCGTATGCACGGACGAAGAAAACGCTTCTCTTCACGGCAGAACAGGCAGGGTCAACTGCACAGAATACAGTGGTGAGCACGACATTTATAAGCACGGCTTCGTTACAACAAACGCAGGCAAAAAATATTTTACCTATGATGACGGCACTCCGTTTTTCTACCTTGGAGACACTCATTGGAGCCTCGGCGACGAAACCGTTGATATGGTAAAAACGATCTGCGAAAAGCGCGTATCGCAGGGCTTCACCGTATATCAGAGCGAACCTATCGGCGCAAAGTTTGATTTCACAAACAGCATAACCGAGGACGATATGGCAGGACTTGCAGACTATGACGAGAAATTCGCAATAATTGCCGAAAACGGTCTCGTTCACGCAAACGCACAGTTTTTCTTTACATTTTTCATGGAGCCGCTTATCGCAAATAACGGTGGCTATAACGGCAGAGATTTAGCAGACAGAACAAAGCTTTATCTTGAAAAAATCACCCGTTACTGGGTTGCAAGATACGGTGCTTATCCCGTTATCTGGACTCTCGGTCAGGAGGCTGATAACGATTTCTATTGGAACGACACAACGCATCCCGAATGGAATTATGAAAACAATCCCTACAAGCTCGTTGCTGAATATATCGCAAAGCACGACGCTTACGACCATCCCCTCTCAGCTCACCAGGAAAACTCAGGCTCAACTGCTGCTTACGGCAACGGCGAGGGCGCAAGCGACGAATGCACGGTCTATCTCAAAGGTGTCGCTCCCTCCTGCTTCAGAGATGTTAAAGCGCACGATTTCTACGCTGCACAATGGCATCCGACAAAAACAGACCAGATTGATTTCAATATCGGAAAAGATTTCTGGTACAACTCTCAGGGCAAACCCTCCATCAACTATGAAGGACAGTACTGCTATCTCTGGACAAAGAATTTCGGTTCAAGAATGCAGGGCTGGGTTGCTTATCTCAACGGCATGTACGGCTACGGCTGGGGCGCTCACGACACATGGAGCTACCTCAACATTTTTGACGAGGAAAACGACAGCTCCGACGGTGTTGACACAATAACAAGCGAAGAAAAAATCAACGCAACCTGGCAGGATGCGCTTGAATACGAAAGCTCATATCAGGTCGGCTATATGCGAGGCTTTTTTGAAAACACCGAGTGGTACAACCTCATCCCGAGGTTTGATAACAAAGCATATTTCGTCCCTGCAAACAATGTTTACTATTCATACGCAAGTAACGAAAGCAACAGCGAAATCGTCGTTTACTTCTATTCATTCACAGATGAAACCGTTGCGCAGAATTCCAACACAAAATTTTACGGTGGCATTAAAACGGGTACGGTCGGCAGTCTCATCCCAAAAGAGAAATACACTTATCAATGGTTTGACCCGATAAGTGGTGAATACTCTGAAGAGTACGAATTCACAGCATCGGCATTCGGCACATATTACCTTGGCGACAGACCAAAGGCAACGGATATGGCAGTAGTTATCCGTTTGGCAGACTGAGCGAAAAATCATATAAAAAAACAAGGGGCCGTGAAAACAGCCCCTTGTTTAATTTTTGTATCGCAAAAAATCACTCAACTGAATATGCAACATTTATATACTCTACTATTTCCGTTATAGCCTGCGCTTCATCGTTTTCGAGAGTAAAATCCCGATGCCTTTGTGCCCCGATCAATCTCATTTTAACGGGTTCTTCACTTTGAAACATTTCATATATTGTATTTGCCTGATCAAGAGTGATCTCCACATCTATTTTTTCTTCCCAATCATAGGGTTCATAAAGACCCGCTGAAAAATCTGTGTCATAAATACTAAGCTGTATATCTATTTCAGAAACATTATTACGAAGTCTTACTACCATAGGATGAACAGGTGGTGTAAATCCTTCTGTGTATTCTGTGGTTCTGACCATTAATTTAATAGCCTTTTTCGAGGGATCAATTTTACTTTCTGATAAATATATAATGAAATACGGATCAGAAACCTGACTGGGAAGAAATCCTACAGTATCATCGTTTTTCGGAAACGCCCAATGGTAATCAGACATACTGTCTTCAACCCACTCAATCTTTGTGTTCGCTTCTTCAAGGACTTCTTTTTCGTAAACTGCTAAAATATCTGCAACTTTTTCGTTGGTTTTTTCAGGAAGAAGCAATTTATATGCACCGATTTTATCGCCTGAATCATAAAGAGCTTCTGCCTCTGTAATTATTGCACTGATACGCTTTTCTTCTTTTTCAGTGTTTATTTTATTTATCTGTTCAGCTGAATCCTTATAATCTCCGAGCTCTTCAAAAGCAGCTAAAGCTTCATCATGTTTACCCTCGGCAGCAAGAGACACAGCATTTTCATATTTGGACTGCGTTTCATTCGAAGAAGATTCATAGTAAGAGGCATTAACAACCAAAATAACTACCACGAAAGCCAGAGCCACAGCAATATAAATCCAGAATTTTTTAATTGTTGAGTGGTCATCTTTTTTTATTTCGCCCTCATCACTATCCGGCTCATCTTCAACAAGCTCATCATCAGGGTTGTCTGTTTGCGTGCAATCTTTCTCTTCAGCTTCTTTTTCCTTATCAATCGGTTCGCTTTCATTTTCTTCATCATTAACTAGTTTGTCTACGGCTATTTTCACTCCACAGCTTGAGCAAAAAGCAGTATCTTTCATTTCATCAAGATATACATTTGCTTTGCATTCCGGACAAACAAACGAAAATTTTTCCATTCATTATCACCTCAGCGTCTAAGTAAAAAAATTATATGTCACTGAACACAAACGGTCAATCGTCTGTAAATTTAATCTGCCATATAAATATGCTCTGCATACGCTGAGCCGTCAGAGCCGATTGATATCACCGTGCCACCTGTAAGACCTTCCGTATAATACGCGCCGTAGCCTGTTTTGAGTGTATAGGTAAGCCTTATTCCTTCGTGGTAAATCTGGAAATTGTTTGCGTGGTCGTGACCTGCAAAAATATTTTTTGTGCTTCCAAGCTCTTTGCAGACATCAAAGAAGCCGTTATTCACGGGTGGGCAGCTCACGCCTTCACCTGAAAGACCGATAGCTTCGGGTGCGAGTGCAGGGTCAAGCTCACCGACCGCATCGCTGCCGTTGGCAGATATCCACGCATCTTTGTATTCACAAACAGGAATGTGCATAAAAACTGAGCTTTCAACCGTGTGGCCTTCAATTTCTGAAATTCCCTTGACGGCCCATTTGTACCACTCAATCTGATTTTCCCAGAGATGATCATAGCCGCCTACGGTTGAACCGTCCTCAAGGGTATATTCTGTATTGTTGTGAGTGTCAACCATAAAAAGAGTATGTATAATATGTCCGTTTTCGGTGATGTTTATGATGTAGTTACCGTATCCCATATCCTCAGGGCCGAACTCAAAAAGACAGTTTTCAGCCTTGAAGAGAAGATGCGCTGCCCAGAATTCATTGATACAGCACTGTCCGTCGTGGTTACCCATAACAGGCGCCCACGGGATACCGTAAGCATCGATCTGCTTGACAAGGTTAATGTACGCAACCGTACCCCACGCATTATCGCCCGTCAGGGTGATAAGGTCAGGCTCAGTTTCTCTGACGAGGTCGTCAATCATCTGAACTGTTTTCTCGCCTTCTTCTTCAAAAACGAGATCATCCTTAAGCTGAATATCGGCAAGATTGAGAATGACGAAATCCTCATCGGGATTCTTTTCAATTTCAGCGCAATAGTCTGCCGTGAATTCATCCGTCACCGACCATTCGGTGAAGAAATTTCCCTCACCAAAATTCACAACGAGCGCTCCTACAGGAGCAAGAATACGGAAAAACGAAAGAAAGAAAGCTAAAATAAGTTTTAACGTTGCCATATCGCACCTCCGGAATATAGTATCTGTTTTAATTATAAATCCAAAGAATAAAACTGTCAACCAAGATAAATCTGCAAAAAACGACACCGGGCAAAGCCGGTGCCGTGTGTAAATGGATATTCAATTAAAGGTTGACAAAGCTAAAAATGAAATTGAAGAAATTTTTGAGAATTGCAACAAGATCAAAGATAAATGTGAAAATGCCGTTTTCTTCAATCGGGTCTGAATTTTCTGCATCAGCTTCGGGAGCATCTGTTTCGTTTTCAACTTCAATCTCGGGAGACTGGTCGATGAGGTCAAGATACTCAACATAAGCTGATGATGTTTCAAGAAGAACTTCTGCAGGTTTTGACTGGTCAACATTAGTGAGGAGTGCACCTGCCTGATTGAGCAAATCAACATCAAGCTGGTCAATCACACCATCGTGGTTACAGTCAGCTGCCATATAAACAGCTTCACTGACATCATCTTTTGTAAGCATTCCGTTTGCAAGACAATCGACAATAATTGCATCCTGACCGTCGTACCAACCGTCGCCGTCAACATCACCGTAGATGAGAAGTGTGTATTCAGCAACAAACTCATCGTCATTTACAAGTATTGCCTTTGTACCTGTACCGAACTGGTCAAAGATGCCGAGCTCGTATTCCCAATCAGTGCCGTCAACAAGAACGTTGAAGTAGCTGTCAACGGATGTAATACCTGCATCAAGACCGTAGATTATACAGTTTGTTGTGTCAAGAATAGCACCGTTCTTTGCTTCAAATGCCTTTGTACCGCAACCGTTTGCACAGATGCCGTTATTTTTTGACCAATCATGAACGTCGGAATCAAATTCACCGTATTCGTTACCGCATTTTTCGCAGACTGCCTTTTTGCTGCAGGTGGCCTTGTTCTCAGCTTTTTCAGTGACATGGTTGTGGTTAGAGGCACCGCAGATATTGCAGTCTACATCGTTGGCATCGTCGTAAACATGATCCGTGCATTCTTCCCAAACGGCAGTCATGATTCGGTCACTCATGTCAAAGTAGAAATCTACGACCCATTCGCCGGTATCCTCATCCTGCCAG
>JAZORX010000121.1:0-4202 GCA_045656845.1 Acutalibacteraceae bacterium
GGTATCAAGAATATTTTCAATAGCTTCTTTCTTTGCATCGTCAATAAATCCGCAGGTATTGATGATAACAACATCACAACCGTCAACATAGTCAACAATTGTGTGCCCTGCCTCATCCATAAGAGCAAGCATATGCTCTGCGTCAACCTGATTTTTGGGACAGCCGAGCGAAATCAAACCAATCTGATAACCCATAACATCACCTTAGTATTCTTCAAAAAATTCATCGGACGAAAACTCACTCATAGCCTGACGGATATCTGAGAAAGAGAAGCCCAGACGCACAAGCGCAGCCACCACCTTCTGTCGTGATTTTTCGTCAACTAATTTATTATAATATTTTTTTCTGATAATATCAACTATTGTTTTCACATTATCGGTATCATTTTCATTTTCGTAGTCTTCGATAACATCGTTTATGATATCTGAAGCGATTCCACGCCTGAAAAGCTCATTTCTGACACGGTTTTTTCCGTACTTTTTGCGTTCAAATAGCTCACGGATAAGATTTTCAGCATAGCGACGGTCATTCAGAAGACCTAAATCAACAAGCTTTTCAACAGCTTCATTGACCGAGTTTTCATCAAACTTTCTTGAAAGCTTATTACGCATTTCTCTTTCAGAATGGTCACGCAGGTCAAGGCTGAACATTGCACTGTTAAAAGCAAGACGAGAGCCTGCCGCCTCCTTGAAGGCAGCAAGGTCCCCGTCGTCAATTTCGTCCCCTGATATAAAGCCTGATGAAAACCAGAAATCTTCATCAACCGTAAGCAGGTATTCACCGTCTATATGAATATGTATTTTTGTTCCTTTTCCCTGTTTTGCAGTAATCTTCATCAGTCATCAACCGCAATATCAAGCTTAGCCTTTGCAGATGCCTTTGTTACGGGAGCAGCAGGTGCTGCAGGAGCAACGGGTGCTACAGGCTTGATACCCTTCTTTGCAGAAGCCTTGCCCATCTGAGCAAGCTTATCCATATTATCCCTGATTTTCTTTTCAAGCTCAGCCATAAGTTCAGGATCATTTTTGATAAGCTCTTTTACATTATCGCGACCCTGACCGAGTCTTGTTTCACCATAAGAGAACCATGCGCCACTCTTATTAATGATATCAAGAGAAACTGCAATATCAAGAATTTCGCCAACCTTTGAGATACCTTCGCCGAACATAATGTCAAACTCAGCCTCTTTGAACGGAGGAGCAACCTTATTTTTGACGATTTTTACTCTTGTTCTTGCACCGATGAATTCATTACCGGGAGCCTTGAGAGCCTCAGTCTTACGCACATCCATACGCATTGAAGCATAGAATTTAAGCGCACGGCCACCTGTTGTCGTTTCGGGGTTGCCGTACATAACGCCAATCTTCTCTCTAAGCTGGTTGATAAATATGATAATTGTATTTGATTTATTGATTGCACCTGCAAGCTTTCTGAGAGCCTGAGACATAAGTCTTGCGTGCTGACCGACATGAGAGTCGCCCATCTCTCCCTCAATCTCCGATCTCGGAACAAGAGCAGCAACAGAGTCAACAATAACAATATCAATGGCACCTGAGCGAACAAGAGCCTCTGTGATCTCAAGAGCCTGCTCACCGTTATCCGGCTGAGCTACAAGAAGAGAGTCAACATCAACGCCGAGGTTAGCTGCATAAACAGGATCAAGAGCATGCTCAGCATCAATGAAAGCTGCCTCACCGCCTGCCTTCTGAGCCTCTGCTACTGCGTGGAGTGCAAGAGTTGTCTTACCTGAAGATTCAGGTCCGTATATTTCGATAATGCGTCCCTTGGGAAGTCCGCCGATACCTGTAGCAACGTCGAGAGAAAGAGAACCTGTTGAAATAGCTTCAACAGTCATACCTGCATTCTGACCAAGACGCATAACTGTTCCTTTACCGTACTGCTTTTCAAGCTGCGCAATCGCAGTTTCCAATGCCTTTTGTTTGTCTGCCATAGTATTACCTCCGTAGCCGTACAAATGTTCGATAGGCATATTATACATTAAGGAAAAGAAAAAAGCAATACCATTTTCTAAATATTTTTTTAAATAAAATAAAAATTGTTATAAAAAAAGGTTGATTTTTTTTTAAATATCTGTTATTATACGAAATGTTGTTTAGTATTCGTAACTACAAAGGAGGTGCCGATAATGGCAAAATGCGAATTCTGCGGCAAAGGTGTTTCTTTCGGTATTCAGGTTTCTCACTCACACAGACGTTCAAACAGAACATGGAAGCCGAACATTAAGCGTGTTAAAGCAGTTGTTGACGGTTCTCCGCGCAAGGTATATGCTTGCACACGTTGCTTGCGTTCAGGTAAGGTAACACGTGCCGTTTAATGCACATGGATGATACAGAGGCTGTCTTCAGACAGCCTCTTTGTCTTTATTAAAATGAAAGGCGGATTTTTCAGTATGAAAATAATGATCGCATCAGATATACACGGCTCTGCGTACTACTGCAGAAAAATGCTTGAGGCTTTTGAAAAAGAAAACGCAGAAAAGCTTCTTTTGCTCGGAGACATTCTCTACCATGGCCCCCGAAACGACCTTCCGAAGGAATATGCTCCCAAGGAAGTTATTGCCATGCTCAATCCCCTTGCAGACAAGCTCCTCTGCGTCCGCGGAAACTGTGACACAGAGGTTGACCAGATGGTGCTTGATTTCCCCGTGCTTGCAGAGTATGCAATTCTTTACACGGGTGAAAAGATGATTTTTGCAACGCACGGACACAACTTCAATCCGTCCAATCCACCGAAAATCAAGAATGGCGATATTCTTCTGAACGGACATACGCACATCCCGGCTTTCGATGTTACGGAGAATTTCACATATGTAAACCCCGGTTCGGTTTCCATCCCGAAGGAAAACAGCGAGCACGGATATATCATTCTTGAGAATGATACACTCAGTTGGAAGAACCTTGATGGTGAGGTTTGGAAGACGGAGGAAATATAAAATTATATACAAGCTGGTATACAAAGAAAAGCAAGTGTCGGCTGACACTTGCTTTTTGTTGTTCTGGCAAATCTCTGCGTTTCAGCAATTTTGAACTAACTGTTGTGTTCAGATCAGTTGTTAACCGCTATGTATTCGTATTCATACCAAACAACTATACGACCATCATCATTATACTTTGCCTCTTTTACCTTGTTACCATTTGTATCGTATTCATATTCGCTCCGACTTATATCACCATCGCGTGTATGGTATGTAGATTTCACCTCATTACCGTTGCTATCGTATTCATTTTCATACCAACCACTAATACTGCCGTCAGATTCGTAGAGTATAGATTTTATCTCATTACCATTGTTATCGTATTTATATTCAGCCCAATAATCTGTACTACCATCAGCATCATAGCATGTATTTTTTATCACTCTATTATTAACATCATATTCTCTTATGGACCAGTGTTTTGTACTGCCGTCAGCATCATAGGATATTTCTTTTATCTGGTTTCCATTGGTATCGTATGTGTATTCAACCACAGAACCTATACTGTTATCGGATTTGTAATGTATGGATTTTATAACATTACCATTGGTATCGTATTCAAACAACTCCCAAAAGTCTATAACTCCTTCGGTTTCGTAGTATGTGTTTTTTATCCTCTTATCGTTAACATCATACTCATATTTAAACTGATAATTTATACTACCATCAGCATTATATAGTGTTTCCTCTATCTTGTTGCCATTTGTATCGTATTCATATTTATACCAACCACTCACATCGCCGTTTGGATTATATCGTATATTCTTCGACACTTTATACTCAACATCAGATTTTGAACTGATATCATTTTTGTTCAGAGAGTTTTCATCTGTGTTTCCAGCAGATTTATCTTCAGCTTTTGAATCAAGCGTTACCTTATCAACGGCATTCTCATCATCGTCATCAACAATTACGATGATTATGATTACGGTAGGTTCAGAAGCTTCAGCTTCATCCGATACAGGCTCTGCCGGTGTCTGCGTAATCGGTTCATCAACCACACCCTGTGGTGTCTGGGTTACGGGAGCCGGCTGGGTTCTTTCAGAAACTATGCCTTCAAGTCTGATCTGATATTTGCCGTCTTCTTCAAAATCGATATTGAATATCTTGCTGTTTGATCTTTCGTTTATGATGTTTTCAAAGCCGCTGAAGGTTGAGCTTTTGAAAACCTTACCTGTTTTGAATCTGTCTACCTTGATGTTGTAA
>JAZORX010000122.1:0-2689 GCA_045656845.1 Acutalibacteraceae bacterium
GGTGCAGCACCGAGAATTTCAAAAACACATCACGAATCAGAACTTATATAAGGAGTAATACTTATGCGTAAATCAAAATTCAACTACGATTATTCCAAAATATTATGGATGAAAATGTTCCTTGCAAAGCCTGATTATGAAAATAACACTTCCGAAGTGCTTATTAATTTTGAGCAGGCTCTCGAAATAATAAAAGGAATTGACAACATAACGCAGGGAATAGAGAAAATCATTTATCTTGTCGGTTGGCAAGGTCTTGGTCACGATGATTTGTACCCTGAGATGAATGTAATTAACACTCACCTTAAGCGTGAATGTGATGCAACGGCAAAAGACAGCCTTCTGTGGCTTATCGAAGAGGCAAAAAAATGCAATACAGTTATCAGCTATCACGGCAACGTTGCCGACGCATATAAAGCAAGTCCGACACACGAAGAATTTGCCAACGAAGGTGCAATACTTCTGCACTCTGACGGCACTCCTGCTGTAATTGAAGCTTTTAACGGCAGAGCTGCATATAAGACCTCGTATAAACAGTATTGGGAAAGCGGACTGTTCAAAAAAATCTTTGATGATTTCTGCGAAGCTGTTCCCGTTAAGGAAGCAGGTACGGTTCACCTTGACAACTTCTGTATAGCAGAAAACATGTTTCCCTACTCTGATGTTCAGGCACAAAATGAAGCACGCAACAAAATGCTTGACTATGTAATGAGCCTTGGAATTGATGTTACGAGTGAATACACTTACCGTGAAATGCCTTACCGCGCAGATTCGCAGGAGCACCCCATAAGACATTACTACTGGCTTTACGAAAAAAATCTGCCTGTCTGTGATTGGCGGGATGCTCCGATGCACACTCTCGGCAGAATCCCTGCTGTGTGGTGGATGTCAAATATGACCATTGATGACTGTATTAATATTCAGCCCGAGCAATTCAGCGGATATCTCAATGACGCTGTTCTGAAAACGGTTTTCTACGGCACAATGCACGGTGAAGACATCTGGATGAACAACGGAATCGAAAAGAATGTGTGGGTTCCCTTGTTTATTAAAGAATTCTGCACTCATCATATTCCGTACATTTATCTCAACCGATATAAGAGATTAAGCTATACGGAAGATGACGGAAATTATATTGTCAGTTTTTCGGGCAGTGTTGAAAGCACAGGCAAAACAAAAACAATCACAAAAAACGGAACAGTCCTCAAAAAAGGTAACGATGTTATTCTGCCGTTGACAGAAGACAACAAGTTGTTTGTCGCCTATTCCGAAAACGGAAAAAACGGCGAATGGAATGTTCCTGACGCAGATTTTACTCAGGCAAAGGTATACAACATCACCTCAGACGGCAACGAATATATCTGCGATATTACAGTTACAGATAAAAAAATCAGCCTTGATATCAAAGCCGGTCAGGCAGTCGCAATAAAATCAACATAAAGACCGACACAGCTTTTGCAACAAAAAAGATTTTGATTAACAGTATACGGAGGTTCAGATAATGAAAAAAGAGTATTGTGGAATGCCAATGAGACTCGTGCACACAGGAGTTACGCAGTTTGCTCCGGAAAACTCATTGGAAGCATTTCAAAAAGCTGCTGAGCTTGGTTTTGAGGGCATTGAGATGGATATCCAATTGAGTGGAGACGGAGAAATCATTATAACTCATAACGGAAATATGGGTTATATGACCTTCGAAAAGCATCGTGATGTTCTTAAAGACATGACAGCTGATCAGATAAAAAAATTTGATATCCCATACTGCAATGCACTCAAGCTCAAATATCCTCCCTATCCTTGGACCGAGCATTTCGGCGGCAGGCGTATGATCACGCCGCCCGATTATGTTGAAGACAGAGTTACACATCTGATTACCTTCCCGGAATTTGACGCTTGGTTATCCACTGTTGACTATGATTTCACCGTTGAGGTAGAATTCAAATGCAAGGGTATGTGTCCGCGTATGGATAAAATTCTTGCAAATTCAACAAATGTTTCAAGATACATATTTTTCTCCGGCGACTGGGAGGTCCTCGAGGAAATGCAGGAGCATTACCGTAAAAACGGCAAGCCTGAAGGTCTGCGACTCGGTGCAAATATTCGCTTTATCAATGAAAAGACAATGGATTTTGTTAAACGCTCAGACCTCTGGGAAGTCGGCCTTAATAACGAGGCGTTTGCCAAGGACGATGTGGATATGTTTGAATCTATGGGGATCAAAGTATTTTCAAATCTTGGCGATTACCCCGAGTGGTGGCAGCAGATATGCGATATGGGCATAGCTGGATTCAAAACTAATTATCCCGATGCCTACACCGAATGGTGGTTAAGTACTCACTAATAAATTCTAGCATTAAAGTCAGCACTTACGGTTAAGCCGTAGGTGCTGACTTTGGTTATAGGATAAAATTGTTTCACCTGAAGAAATCAGAAGCCAGTCAAGAAGTAGTATATTGAAAAAATTTTTGAGTCGTAGTATAATTTTAATGTTAATTATATCCTTGATTAAAAATATTATTTCAAAAAAGGAGTAAAGTATGAAAAAATTTATAAAGAAAACGCTTTGCATAGTTTTAGCGTTAATAATGGCTACTGCTGCAACGGTAACAGGCTTCGCGGCAGATACAGACTCCGTGCTGCTGAAATTTGACGAAAACGGTGATTTTACTATTCTTCATTTAACAGACTG
>JAZORX010000123.1:0-22898 GCA_045656845.1 Acutalibacteraceae bacterium
AAGAAGCTATTGAAAATATTCTTGATACCGTTGAGCTTAAAAAAGAGGGTCTTGTGAAGAAGATTATTGTAACGGGTTGTCTTGCTCAGCGCCATAAGGAAGAAATCGTAAGAGAAATTCCTGAGGTTGATGCCGTAATCGGTATCGGTGCAAACGGAAACATTCTTGATGTGATAGAAGATGTTATGGTTTCTCCGACCTGCATCGAGAGCTTTCCTCCGCAGTCAGAGCTGCCCCTTGACGGTCAGCGCATTCTGACAACTCCCGAGCATTGGGCATATCTTAAGATTTCAGACGGATGCTCAAACAGATGTACATACTGCACAATTCCCTCAATCAGAGGAGATATGCGCAGCCGTAAAATAGAAAATATCGTTGATGAAGCAAAGCAACTTGCAGAAATCGGCATAAAAGAGCTTATCATCGTTGCTCAGGATACGACAAGCTACGGACTTGACCTTTACGGTGAGCTTAAGCTGCCGGCTCTTCTTGATGCACTTTGCGAAGTTGACGGAATCGAATGGATAAGACTCCTTTATTGCTATCCGGACAGAATTACGGATGAGCTTATTGCAACGATGAAGAAACAGGAGAAGATCGTTCACTATATTGATCTTCCTCTTCAGCACGCAAACGACAGAATCCTCAAGGCAATGAACAGAAGAGGCACCTCTGACGAAATCAGAAACACAATTGAAAAGCTCAGAGCTGAAATTCCTGATGTTGTTATCAGAACAACATTTATCGTCGGTTTCCCCGGTGAGGATGATGAGGCGTTTGAAGACCTTGCAGAGTTTGTAAACGAAATGGAATTCGACCGTCTCGGTTGCTTCTCTTTCTCAGCTCAGGAGGGTACTCCGGCTTACGATATGGAAGATCAGGTTGAAGATGATGTCAAGCTTAACCGTGGCGATATAATTATGCAGGATCAGCTTGCAATCATGGAAGAAAAGAACAACGAAAAAATCGGAAATACATATAAAACAATCGTCGAAGAGTACGATTCATATTCTGACAGCTACATCGGCAGAACATATATGGATGCTCCGGAAATAGATTCTGTTGTTAAGTTCACATCATCAGAAGATCTTGAAATCGGTGATTTTGCAGATGTAACAATCTTCGATTTTGATGAATACGATTTAATCGGCGAGGTCAGATAATGAATACACCAAATAAAATAACTGTGTTCAGAATGTTTATTGCGCCGTTGTTTCTTGTTATTTACTTTCTGAATATAAAGTACAAAATGTTAATTTCTGCTTTGATTTTTGCTGTCGGCGCCATTACGGATGCAATTGACGGTAAGCTTGCAAGAAAGAATAACATTGTAACAAATTTCGGCAAGCTTCTTGATCCTATTGCAGACAAGATGCTTGTAACGGCAGGGTTTCTTGCTCTTATGCAGGACGGACTCTGTAATATATGGATTGTTATGCTTATGCTGACGCGTGAATTTGCAGTAACATCTGTCAGGCTTATAGCCGCTGCGCAGGGAGTTGTAATACCTGCGAATATCGGTGGTAAAATAAAGACGGTGCTTCAGATGGTTTCGCTTATAGGCATTATGATTATAGGTGAAGCAAACAGTATCTTTTCGTTAGGCTGGAATATGCCTGTTATTTCTAATATTCTTCTTGGAATAACGGCTGTTGTTTCAGTAGTTTCAGGCCTTGTCTATATTCTGGATAGCCGTAAGGTTATAGATTTTAAAAGTTAGGTAGTGAAGATATGGTAATTTCATCAGCCAGGCTTATGAAGAGAGCCTCAAATGAAGGGTATGCAATCCCTGCTTTCAATATTGATAATCTTGAATCAGCAATGGCGGTTTCAGAGATTATGCACGAAATGCGCCTTCCTGTCATCGTGCAGATGATTCCTCGCACTCTCAATTATGGTGGAGTTGCAATGTATCCTGCTATGATGCGTGAGCTTATGGCGGATTGTCCCGTCGATTACGCGCTTCATCTTGACCACGGAAACAGCCTTGCACTTGCGCAGAGATGTATTGCAAGCGGCTTTTCATCAGTTATGTATGACGGCAGTGCAATGAGCTTTGAAGACAATGTAAAATACACAAAGGAAGTAACGGATTTTGCGCTTCCTATGGATGTTTCCGTTGAAGGTGAGCTTGGCACGATAGGCGGAAAAGAAGAGGGCGACACGGATATGGAGGCCTCATATACAAGTGTAAGCGAGGCTAAAGAGTTTGTGCGTCGTACAAATGTCAGCACTCTTGCTATCGGTGTCGGCACAGCCCACGGTATCTATAAGGGTGAGCCGATAATCAATGTGCAGCGAATCAGGGAGATTCACGAGGCTATCAGTACGCCTCTTGTACTTCACGGTGCTTCGGGTCTTTCGGATGAAGTGCTCCGCGATTGTATAGCAGCGGGTATCAGCAAGATAAACTTTGCAACTGAGCTTCGTCAGGCATATACAAACGGCATAAAGGCTGAGTTTGAAAAAGATCCTGAGGTTTTCGATCCGAAGATTTATATGCGTGGAGCTGTTGATAATATCAAAGAAGTTCTTAGAGCTAAAATCAATATCTGCTACGGTTTATAATAAAAAATTACGGTCTGCATTAAGCAAACCGTAATTTTTTTATTTTCTTTTACCGTTTTTGTCAAAAGTTTTTCGTAAGGCTGCTTCTGTCGGGAAGATGAGTATGACTAGCAGAACTGTCTGAATAAGTGTTACCACAGTGACGAAAGAATATATCGTGTCTTCATCTTTTCCGAGTGCAAAGAACATCGCTGCAATCGAAACAGGAAGTATTATGATTCCTGCTCGGAGCCAGAGTTTACCCATATGCTTATGGGCAAAGCTCCAGGTGTCTTCATTTTTCATCGATAATGCCGTGCGATAGCCGAAAATACTATTGATTTTTCCGGGCGCTTTTTTCGAAAAGCATCCACCCGATATGATCATAATGAGAGGAATAAGAGAAGCTGCAGCACACATTAAGAGCCATAATGTCATAGAATCATCTCCGATTTATCTCGGCTTGTATTTCTGGATCATCTCATTCTTCATATCCCAGAGAGCCTGAGACATATCTACATAGTAGTTGTGCGGATTTTCAAATCGTTTAACTTCATCCCAGAGAGTGTCTACCTGCTCAGCACAGTATTTTCTGATATCCTCGATAGCAGGGTAGTCGTAAACGCATTTTCCTTTTATGAAAAGAGGCTGAAGGAGAGGTCGTGCCGTGTAGTTCTCGACAGTCTTTCTCTTCCATGTAACATCGGGGTCAAAAAGCTCATAAGGCTTTGAATCGTCAATGACCTCGTCTGCCAATGTGATGAGGTCTGCGATAGCTTTGCCTGTTTCGTTATCGTAAAGTCTCCAGAGGTTTTTAGCACCGGGTGTTGTAACCTTTGCAACATTTTCACTGAGCTTGATTTTCGGCTTCATAACACCGTTGCTTTCAACTGCAACGAGCTTGTAAACTCCACCGAAAACGGGAGTTGAAGAGGCTGTGATAAGCCTTTCGCCAACACCAAAGGAGTCAACCTTCGCACCCTGACGCAGCATGTCTCTGATTATGTATTCATCAAGTGAGTTTGATGCGATGATCTTAACATCCTCAAATCCGGCTTCGTCAAGCATCTTTCTTGCTTTTACGGAAAGATATGTGATATCACCGCTGTCTATTCTTATTCCCTTAGGTCTGAAACCTCGGGGGAGAACTTCTCTTTTGAATGCCTCAATTGCGTTCGGAACACCTGATTTAAGCACATCGTAGGTATCAACAAGCAATGTGCAGCTATCGGGATAAGCCTTTGCATAAGCGCAGAAAGCTTCAAGCTCTGTATCAAAGAGCTGAACCCAGCTGTGAGCCATTGTGCCGAGTGCCGGAACACCGAATTCACGGTCAGAAATCGTACAGGCAGTACCTGCACAACCGCCGATATAAGAAGCCCTTGCACCGTAAACAGCACCGTCAAAGCCCTGGGCACGGCGTGAACCGAATTCCATAATCGTTCTGCCCTGCGCTGCACGGGAGATTCTGTTGGCTTTCGTTGCGATAAGACTTTGGTGGTTGATTGCAAGAAGGAGCATTGTTTCAATGAACTGAGCCTGAATTGCCGGACCCTTTACCGTGACGATTGGTTCACGGGGGAAGATGGGCGTTCCTTCAGGTACACAATAAATATCGCACTTGAAATCAAAATTCTTAAGATAATCGAGAAAATCTTCGCCGAATCCTCTTTTACGAAGGTAGCAGATATCCTCATCTGAGAATTTAAGATTCTCAAGGTATTGAGAGAGCTGCTCAACGCCTGCCATAATTGCAAATCCACCGTTGTCGGGGACTGTTCTGAAAAACATATCAAACTGCGTTATTTCGTCTCCCTTACCGTTTAAAAAGTAACCGTTTGCCATGGTTAACTCATAAAAGTCCGTAAGCATTGTCAGGTTACGATTTTTAAGATCGTTCATTCAAAGCACCGCTTTCAACTTGAATTTTTCAACATTATATCATAGCGAAAATCAATTTACAATACATTACAAAACATAAAAAGTGTATAAATTTAGCCTTTTTGTGATACAAAATTATAAAAATGTCTAAATTTATCGAGATAAAACTATGTTGATATAGTCAACTTTCTGAAAATTTGTGAAAACAAAAAATAACTGTTGAGAACTGAAAATCTAAGTGCTAAAATATGTATGTAATCTGAGTTCACGATGGAGGGTGAAACAAATGAGAACTAGAAAGCAGGAACTTGGCGACATGAACATCATCGGTGCCAAGGTTGAAAAGCAGAGAAAGGCTATCGGTATGAAGCAGAAGGATCTTCTCGCACAGCTTCAGGTAAGCGGTATCGATCTTAACGCATCAGGTCTTTCAAAGCTTGAGGGTCAGCTCAGAGGCGTAACTGATTATGAGCTTAAAGCAATCGCACTTGCACTTGATGTAAGCGTAAACTGGTTGCTTGGCATTGATGAATAAATTAATTATTTAAGGCTGCTTTTGGAGAAAAAGCAGTTTTCTTTTTTCTTGACAATGAAAAATGCATATAGTAAAATTATGCTGTACTTTTCAAAAAGGAGCGTTATTATGGCAGTTTTTAAACCATTCAGAGCGATCAGACCAATTCCCGAAAAAGCTGAGGATGTTGCGGCTTTACCTTATGATGTCATGAACAGTGACGAGGCGAGGGAAATGGTAAAGGGTAAGCCTTATTCATTCCTTCATGTTGATAAGGCAGAAGTCGATCTTGATAAAAATATAGACATTTATGACAAATCGGTATATTTAAAAGCCAGAGAAAATCTCGATAAGCTTGTGACTGACGGCGTATGCAAGGAGGATGCAACTCCATGTATCTATATATATCGTCAGATTATGAACGGAAGAAGCCAGACCGGACTTGTTGGTTGCACGGCTATTGATGACTATATCAATAATGTAATCAAAAAGCACGAGCTTACAAGAGCCGACAAGGAGGCAGACAGAATCAACCATGTTGACTACTGTGATGCCAATACAGGTCCGATTTTCCTTACCTACCGTGAGGATGATTTTATCAACAATCTTGTTGAAAAATGGAAGGCAGAGCATGACCCCGTTTATGACTTCGTTTCTGACGGAGTTGCCAATACGGTGTGGGTTATCGATTGTCCTGAAACAATTGCTTCTCTTACAGAAAAATTTGCTGCGATCGACTACCTCTATATCGCAGACGGTCATCACAGAGCAGCGTCTGCTGTCAAGGTCGGCAGAATGCGCCGTGAGCAGAATCCGGATTTCACGGGTGAAGAAGAGTTCAATTTCTTCCTTGCTGTTCTCTTCCCGAGAAACGAACTTGAGATCATGGACTATAACCGTGTTATGAAGGATCTTAACGGCAATACGAGCGAAGAGTTTATGGCGAAAATCGCAGAGGTTTTCGATATCGAAGTGGTCGGAGAAGAAGCTTATAAACCTGAAATGAAGCATACTTTCGGAATGCTTCTTGACGGTAAGTGGTATAAGCTTACAGCTAAGGAAGGCACATTTGATCCGAATGATCCCGTTGACCAGCTTGATGTTTCTATCCTTCAGAACAAGGTGATAGCTCCGATTTTCGGTATTGAAGATCCGAGAACGGACAAGCGTATCGATTTCATCGGTGGTATCCGTGGTCTCGGGGAGCTTGAAAGAAGAGTCAATACTGATATGAAGATTGCGTTTTCAATGTATCCTACAACGCTTGACGACCTTATGGATATTGCAGATGCAGGTCAGATTATGCCTCCTAAATCAACATGGTTTGAGCCGAAGCTCATGAGTGGATTGTTCATTCACAAACTTTCATAAAACACAAACAGCGTATCTATGAATTGTCTTCATAAATACGCTGTTTTTTTATTTGTTGTTTTTTAGGTCTGCAAGAGATTGCTCTACAGAGCTGTTGTGCCTTTCCTGCATAGCAACAGTCCAGTCTTTAAGAATTTTTGAATACTTTTCGATATCATCAACATAAACTGTCGCAGCACCGTTCAGAAGAGGTTCACAGAATGTTTTTACTTCATCAACTCCTGAAACGATGAAAGGAATACCGAAATCGTTAAGTGCGTTGATAATTTCGGGAGTTGCATCCTTTGCAGCAATTTCTATTCCGCTGGCCCCGTATTCCGAAATGCAGGAAGGTACGGCAAAAGTACCATTTGCCACAGCGTCTTTGTCAGCGTCGGTCAGCTCATATCTGAGCAGGAATGGGACGATCGTGCTTTCAGTTGTGATCATTCCGTAGTGAGCCTCGTCGATGCCGATGATGAAGGTGCGTCCGACCATATCGTGCTTTATGGTGATGCTGTTGAGCTTGTTCATCTCAGAAAGCTGAACTATGTTAAGGTAAAGAATAATATCTTTGTAGCTATCTTCGCTCATTGCGATGTAAAGCTCTTCAAGCGTCGTTGCAGATTCGCTTTCCTCATAGTTATCGGTGATAACGGGAGTGCCGTCCTTCCTGAAGCAAAGGTCAACGGCAACTGCATCAGCACCCAGACGGACAGCCTCCTTGACTCCTGCAACGGAATTTGTCTTTTCGTCAACCTCGGCACAGTGAGAAAGAAGGACAACGTTGTCAACATTCGGCAGATCCTGCGCCATATATTCCCTGATAAGTTTTTTTTCGATTGCATTCATAATCAGGGGTACTGTTATGGCGGCAGCAACGGCAACAACCAGTACAATGCTGCAGATGATAAGAATACGGCGTTTCTTATTTTTCAAGCAAAGCCCTCCTGTAAAGCTCAGCTGTTGTTTTGTTCATTTCGTCATAATGTGCTTCAATTTCTCTTACGAGCTTGAACTGAGTGCGGCATCTTACGAGGTTATGCTCAGGATAATTTGTCTTGAAGTAAACATCACCGTTGAGGAAGTCTGTGAGGAATCTTACACCACATTCAAGTGTCATAAGCTTTGCAGAGAAAACAAGATTGTCTACTTCGTTCTGTGTAAGTGATCCTGCAGCTTCTTCAAGGAAGCCCTCTGCATAAGCATTGTAAAGATCAACATCAAGGTTGAATTTATCAAGATCCTTTTCGTCTTCATCGGAAGTAACAGCACCTGAACGGATACTGTCTCCAAAGTCATAAAGCGAGAGGCCGGGCATAACTGTATCAAGGTCGATAACGCAGAAAGCCTCATTAGTTATAAGGTCGAAAAGAACATTGTTGATCTTCGTATCGTTGTGAGTAACACGCACGGGAAGATCGCCTGTCTTTATCATGTCTGTAAGCTTTGAAGCGTCACACTCTCTTGAAAGGGCAAATTCTATTTCTTCCTTAGCCTCATCAAGTCTTCCTGAAAGATTTTTTTCAATAGCTTCCCTGAAAGCTTCGTAACGGGAAGGGGTATTATGGAAATTCGGGATAGTCTCAAAAAGATTGTCGATAGGATAATCGGCAAGTCTCTTCTGAAAAACTCCGAAGGCTTTTGCTGAACGATACATTTTTACAGGCTCGTCAACCTTATCGTAGGTTGTGCAGCTGCCGATGTAGTTGTAAGCTCTCCAACAGGCACCGTTTTCGTCACGGTAGTAAGGGGAGTTATCTTTTGTGTAAAGAAAAGTGAGTGTTTCTCTTTCAGGATTACCGCCGTCAAGGATGATTTTATTTCTCAGAAAGCTTGTAACGTTCATAACGTTGGACATAAGCTTGTCCGGCTTTTTGAAGACATTGGGATTAATAAGCTGAAGAATGTACTGATAATTGACATTTGAATCAGTGCAGGTAACAAGAAAAGTGCTGTTGATGTGACCTGAACCTGTCGGCTTGATTTCGATAAGTTCACCCTTAAAAGGGAAACTTTCAACAATTTTTAAGATTTTTTCGTCATTTGTGTAGTTCATATAAACACCTCTGTTAAAATACATACAAAAATATTATATATTTGTTTCCAATTTTAGTCAATATATTTATTTGGTGGATTGTGTTGAAATTTAATTTTATATATGGTATAATTGACCCAAATGACTTGGAGGTAAAAACAGATGTTTAATAAAAACAGCTTTATCAGAGCAGTTGCTGTTATCGGTATTTTAACCATGATGGCACTCGTTGTTTTGCCGGGATGTTCTTTCGTAGGTAAGGCAGAGCTTCCCCCGGAAACGACTACACAGGATATTTTCGGCGATTCTTTAGGCGGCGATTCTTTTGGTGGCGGTGACACAAATGTAGGTGATACCGGTCTTGAAAAGTGTTGCCCCATCTGTAAGTCAACAAGCTTCAAGGGTCCTGACGATAAAGGATTTTTTACTTGTAACGACTGTGGCGCAACATGGGCAGAGACAGAGCAGACAATTGATGTTACAAAGCCTGACGGCAGCCAGGTTCAGCTTTCTCCTCAGGAAGGTCTGAGACCCGGTTCGGGTAGCGCAGGTGGCTCAGGCAGCGCAGGCGGTTCGGGCAGCGCAGGTGGTTCAGGCAGCGCAGGTGGTTCAGGTAGCTCAGGCGGTTCAGGCAGCGCAGGCGGTTCAGGTAGCTCAGGTGGTTCAGGTAGCTCAGGTGGCTCAGGTGGAAGCAGCAAGCCTCAGGAGCCTCAGAAGACTCCTCAGGAGTATCTTGAAGAAGTTAAAGACCGTTGGGGCGATGTTATCAAGCCGACAATCGATGCTGACGGTAACATCACAGTTGAAAGCGTTGACGGAACAGATACAGGTCTCTTCGGATTCAAGTATTCAACTAAGGATAAGTGCTTCATCACTGCAGAGGAGGCATGGCAGAGAAACTTCGGTTATAACGAAACATATGACGTTTCATCTCCTGTAATCGCAATTACATACGATACAATCCGTGTTTACTTTGAGTATGACGGACTTGAGTGGATGATCCAGTATTGGAAGGGTCAGTATGGTCTTGTTCTTATCGGTGCTGAAATCGGTATTTATCACCGTCCTGCAGGTTCAACAGCAAGCACACATTACGAGTGCGCAACTGATGAAACAAAGCTTCTCCAGAGCATGGATGTTTACAGACGCAACAATGAAACTGACAAGTACAACAAGATCTTCTCAAGAAGCCCGTCATATACATGGTGGTGTACAGGCTTCATCCCGGGCACACTTGCTGCAGGTCAGTACAATGTTGAGGCTGACGCAACAAGAGAGCTTAAGGTTGACTCAAAAATGACATTCAAAACTCCTGAAATGGCTCAGGCGTTTATGGCAGGTCTCAGAAAGGTAGACCATATTTACCATAATGCTCCGCAGGTTAAGCCCATATTCAAGTTTAACGAGATGGCAAGTGTTGCAGAGTATGAAGCAAGCAACAAAACAGCTAAGTTCTGCCTTGAAGAGGATGGCGTAACAGTCAGAGTATGCTGGAGATAAGAGGATTGATTATGAAAAAGATTGCATCTTTTTTAATAGCTGTTGTTATACTGTTTGCTTGTGTTGCTTGCGAAAAAGAGCCCGAGAACATTGAGGCGCTCGACAGAATTCAGGTGACCTACAGCGTAAAAAACAGCGACTCCGGTGAATTCATTGTTGAAATTCAGGAAGTTTTTTCCGACATCGAACCTTACAAAAGTTTGTACAGTTCAGAAGGTCTCTATATCAAGATGAGCAAAGACGCTAAGATTTACGATGCCGACGGTAATGAAATCAAGCAGCAGAATCTTGTTCCTGGAGATACACTCGAGATCTATTACGACGGAACACTTGAAAGCAACAGTCCCAAAACGATAAAAGCATATAAGATTGTTAAAATTCTTTAATAAAAGCGGCTTGTGCATTGAAGCACAGGCCGCCTTTTTCTGTAAGTGTTATATAAAATCGGGTGTTGAAAGATATCTTCCACCGCCGTCAGGGAATATAACAACAATTTTTTTGTTTTTCATATCGTTTCTCTTTGCGATTTCTGTAGCAGCATAAAGAGCTGCACCCGAAGAAATTCCGACGAAAACTCCTTCGCTTTTTGCAACGAGTCGTGCATATTCGTAAGCGTCCTCATCGCTGACGGTGATTAACTCGTCAATAAGCTGAGTATTCAGAATTTCGGGGATAAAGTTTGCCCCGATTCCCTGAATTTTATGAGCACCTGCGTGTCCTTTTGTTAAAAGGGGAGAGCTTGCAGGCTCAATTCCGAAAATTTTTATATCAGGCTTCTTTTCTTTAAGAAATTCTGCGTTTCCGCTGATTGTGCCTCCCGTGCCAATCCCTGCCACAAAAGCATCAATGTCGCCTTCAAGGTCGTTCCAGATTTCAGGTGCGGTTGTCCTTATATGAGCAAGTGGATTTGCAGGGTTTGTGAACTGACCTGCGATTATGCTTCCGGGAATGGAGCTTCTGATTTCCTCAGCCTTTTCAATGCATCCTGCCATTCCTTTTGAACCCTCTGTGAGGATAAGCTCTGCACCGTATGCAGACATCATCTTTTTTCTTTCCTCACTCATCGTTTCGGGCATAATAATAATTGTGCGATATCCCCTTGAAGCCGCAATAGCAGCAAGGCCGATTCCCGTGTTTCCACTCGTCGGTTCAATGATTACGGAACCCTCTTTCAATGTACCGGCAGCCTCGGCTGAGTCTATCATCTGCAGTGCAACTCTGTCCTTAATGCTTCCGGCCGGGTTGAAGTATTCGAGCTTGGCGTAAATCTCTGCATCAAGAGAAAGTTTTCTGCAGAAATTGTTGAGCTTCATAAGCGGAGTATTTCCCACAAGCTCGGAAAAACTGTTATATATTTTCATAGTAGTCCTTCTTTTAACAAAATTTAATAAAATTGTAACACCTTGACCTGATTTGTCAAGTATAATGTGTATGTAATATACTGTAGGGAAGTTGTTTTATGTTTCGTTTTATTCAGAAAATAAGAGCTTTTATGCAGGGAAGAAACGGTATTGACAGATTTGGTATGTTCACTCTGTTTATGTACCTGCTTTTCAACGGTGTAAGGATTTGCTTCAGATTTTTCAGACCCGTATATTTTTCCCTGTGGGGAGTTGCAGTTGTTTTCCTTCTTATAACGGTATTCAGATTCCTTTCAAAGAATCTTGAAAAAAGAAGGCATGAGGCAGCGATCTTTGAAAAGTTTCTTGTCAGGATAAATTTTGACGGCTTCATTTTTGCGGCGAATAAGAAGCTCAGAAGATTATCGGTAAGACTCGTTCAGATAAGGACGCACCGTTTCCGCACCTGTCCTCAGTGCAAAAGGCACCTGAGGCTAAGCAGAAAACGCGGTGTACGCCATATAACCTGCCCCGAATGCGGCAGAAAATTCAAAGCATTTATTTTGTTTTAAAAAGAGAGGAGAGGTGAAACCGTGTTAGGCTATATCAGAGCATCAAAACCCGATATGACTTTCAGAAATTACGAGCTCTATAAGGGCGTATACTGCACGTTGTGTAAGTCTCTTGGTAAAAGATACGGTTTTATTCCTCGTTTTATTCTTTCTTATGATTTTACTTTTTTTGCAATGGTAAGAATGGCTTTGCGAAATCAGTGCCCGGGTTTTAAAAATTCGCATTGTTCTTTCAATCCTGCAAAGAAATGTCTTGATTGCAACCGTGACAATGAAGATATTGCATACACGGCAGATGTTTCTATTCTTATGATGTACCATAAATTGCAGGATAATATTCAGGATAGTAAGTTTTTTAAACGCCTTCTTTGCAGGCTTGTGATGCCGTATGCAAAGCATCTTTATAAAAAGGCCTGTAAAAGAACGGGAGATATAAGCAAGGTCCTCGAGGAGCAGATGAATCGTCAGCAGGAGATCGAAAAAAGAAACGGCAATCTTGATGAATCTGCAGACCCGAGTGCAGTTATGCTCGCAGAGCTTCTGATGCATAACCTCGATTGTGAGAACAGGGAAAGCCTCAGAAAATTCGGCTATATGGTCGGCAGATGGGTTTATATAACCGATGCCGTGAATGATTGCGAAGACGATATAAAGGACGGCAGCTTCAATCCTCTGAAAAAGCGTTTTAATGAGGATGGTTTTTCACAGTATTGCGAAGAAATGATGAATCTTACGATTGGTGAAGCAATAAATTGCTATAAAAGATTGAAAATTTTCAGATTTGATGATATATTAACTAATATACTCTATGATGGAGTTTATGAAGTGACGAAAAAAGTGTTGAAAAAGGAGGTGGCAAAGAATGAGAAATCCGTATGAGGTGCTTGGTCTTAGTATGGGAGCAAGCCTTGATGAGGTTAAAAGAGCGTACAGGGATCTTGCGCGTCAGTATAATAATGACTATCAGAAAATGGATGAAATCAATGCCGCCTATGATACAATCGTGATGAACTTCGGCAATAAAGGCAGAAACAATACTTATTCCGGAGCTAATACACAGTATACTCAGAATGCTGCCGGATTTACCGGTGCATCAGAATTCGGAGATATCAGAGCAAAGCTCAACAGCGGCAGAATCGACGATGCGGAAATGCTTCTTGACGGAATTCCACATCAGCGCAGAAATGCAGAATGGTTTTATCTCAAGGGTGTTATTCAACACAGAAGAGGTTGGCTTGAAAGCGCTGCGGAAAGCTTTGAGAGAGCTCACAATATAGATCCACACAATAATGAATATGCAGCGGCATATAAGCAGCTTAACAGAGAAAAGAAGGGTGCTTACCGCAATAAAGGAAACACAGATACAAACGGTGGCTGTATGCCTTGTTGCACCTGCGACGGTTGCGATATCTGCACCGGTCTTTGCTGTGCAGACTGCTGCTGTGAATGTATGGGTGGCGACCTGATACGTTGCTGTTAAGGGGCACGGATTATGAATAATACTTTGAAAACTGCTTTGGGCGGTATGTGCATAGCTCTTTCAACGGCGATTATGCTCGCTTCGTCAATACTTCCGTATTTCACTTATGCTTTGCCTGCAATGGCTGCACTTCTCGTGTTTTTTATGTCTGTTGAGTGTGGCAGTAAATGGGGACTGAGTGTATATGCAGGAACGGCGATAATCAGCGCTCTGGTTGTGCCGGGGAAGGAAGCTGTGGGTATATATATTGCTTTACTTGGGTATTATCCTCTGATAAAACCATTTTTTGATAAGCCGAAGAAGGTTATAGTGTCCGCTATAATCAAAATTGTGTTTTTTACGGTCAATATAATCGCGACCTACAGTGTTATGATTTTTGTTTTCGGAATTTCTGCAGAAATGCTTGAAGAGAGCGAAAAATACCTTCTTCCGTTTGTGGTGATTCTCGGAATCGTTGCCTTTATGCTCTATGACAGAGCGCTTATGCTCTTCGAAATTGCATATTACAGAAAGTGGCAGAGAACTGTCAGAAAGATTTTCAGAAAAAGATAAACAGGCACTTTCGGGTGTCTGTTTTGTAATGAGGGATAAAAATGTCAGAAACAGCTAAAAATTATACACGGACAAAGCGAACTTGTTTTTATACATTTCTTGCAATGTCATCAGCATTCAGTCTTCCACCGTTGCTTTTTGTAACATTCCGCGAAACATATGGGATTTCTTACACTCTGCTCGGTACGCTCGTTTTAATAAACTTCTGCACTCAGCTTATAGTTGACCTTATATTTACATTCTTTTCAAAATACTTCAATATTAAGCTCACAATAAGGACTATGCCATTGCTTACCGCACTTGGTTTTGTTATTTATGCGCTTGTACCAACATTTTTCCCGGAGTTCGCATACGCAGGCTTTGTTCTGGGAACGGTTGTGTTTTCCATTGCAGCAGGTCTTTGTGAGGTGCTTTTGAGTCCTCTTGTTGCAGCAATTCCGTCAAAAAATCCTGAAAAGGATATGAGTATGCTCCATTCGCTTTATGCGTACGGCGTTGTAATGGTTGTAATTGTGAGCACTCTTTTTCTTGAAATTTTCGGTACGCATAATTGGATGTATCTGACTCTTTTCTGGGCGATACTCCCGATAATTTCCTTTATTCTTTTCAGTATTTCACCGATGCCTGAAATGAACCTTTCAGAGGGTGGATCATCAGGGAAAAATAAAAGTCATCTTGGCTCTATGTGGCTTTGTGTTCTTTGCATTTTCTTAGGAAGTGCAGCGGAAAATGCGATGACAAACTGGATATCGGGTTATATGGAAAATGCTCTCGGGATTGCCAAGGCTATGGGTGATATCCTTGGAATGGCACTCTTTGGGGTTTTACTGGGCGTAGGACGTACCGCATACGCAAAATACGGCAAAAACATAACTTCGGTACTTCTTTTCGGAATGACAGGTGCTTTGGTATGCTATGTAGTGGCAGGCTTGTCTCCGAATCCTGTTGTGGCAATGGTAGCTTGTGTTCTGACAGGCTTGTTTACATCAATGCTCTGGCCGGGAACTCTTATTCTTATGGAAGAAAAATTTCCGGCACCGGGTGTTGCTGCTTATGCGCTTATGGCTGCAGGTGGTGATTTAGGAGGCTCAATCGCTCCCCAGATGCTTGGCGCTGTTGTAGATACCGTTTCGCAAAGCAGTTGGGCAGCATCGTTTGCACCGACTGCTTCAGTAACAACGGAACAGCTCGGAATGAAAGCAGGTATGCTTACTGCGGCAATTTTTCCGTTACTCGGAACAGTTGTTCTTGCGATGATAATAAAAAAATACAGAAAAACAGACAGAATATAAAAAATGCTCTTGCTCGAAAACGGGCAAGAGCATTTTTTTCAGAACTCAAAATCAACAACGCATCTGTCAGTGATAACGGAATGAACAAATTCCTTTACCTTGAGATGCTCAGGATGCACCTGATAACCCTCAAGAGCTTCCTTGTCTTTAAAAATTGAATATAACGCAAGGTCATAACCGTTGGGATTGTAGTTGAATCCTACCTCTGCGCTGATGAGGCCGTCTATCTTTCCTACGAGGGAAGTAAGACGCTTTTTCATTTCATTCATATTTTCTTCTTTCTTTTCATCTTCTCTTACGTTCCAGAATACAATATGCCTAACCATACGAAACCTCCGATATGAATATTTTTTAATAATTATAGCAAAATAAAAACATATGTCAATGGAGATGATTTATTTTGAGAGCGAGTGGTATTCTTCTGCCTGTCAGTGCCTTGCCATCGGATTACGGTATAGGAACATTCGGCGAAAAAGCTTATGATTTCGTAGATTTCCTCGGCGATTCGCGTCAGCGTTATTGGCAGATTCTTCCACTGGGGCACACGGGTTACGGTAACAGTCCGTATCAATGCTTCTCGGCTTTTGCAGGGAACCCTTATTATATTGACCCGATGCTTTTGTATGAGTCAGGTTATATTGAAGAAAAAGATATTCCTTTTATCGCAAATGAAGGAAGAGTCGATTATGCAGGTATCTATAAAGAAAGAATAAAGCTTCTTAAAAAGGCTGCAGATGCAGTTGATACCGCCTCTCCCGAATACCTTTCATTTGAAAGGGAGAATTCCTTCTGGCTTGCCGATTATGCACTTTTTATGGCTGTCAAAGAAGGCTGTGAAATGAAACCGTTGAAGGATTGGGATGCAGAAATCCGTAATCCCACAAAAGAAATGCTTGAAATTCTCAGAATAAGATACGAAAGAAGCATCAGACAATGGCAATGTGTACAGTTTCTTTTTTTCAGCCAATGGAAAAAACTTAAACATTACGCCAATAAAAGAAATGTTGAAATAATAGGTGATGTGCCTATTTATGTTTCGGCAGATTCTTGCGAAGTATGGCTTCATAACGAGCTTTTTATAACTGATGAAGACGGCAATCCGTCGCTTTTTTCAGGGTGTCCGCCGGACGGATACTCTCCGCTCGGTCAGCTGTGGGGCAATCCCGTTTATGATTGGCAGCAGCACAGAAAGACTAATTATTCCTGGTGGATTTTGAGAATGAAGCATTCTGCATCGCTTTACGATATTGTCCGTATCGACCATTTCAGAGGTTTTGAGGATTTTTACGCAGTCGATGCAGATTCACATAATGCAGTTCACGGGAAATGGTATAAAGGTCCGTCAAAAGATTTTATAGAGGCGCTGAAACGAAATGTACCCGAAGTGCGTGTTATTGCAGAGGATCTGGGTAATATTACAGACAAAGTGAGGGATCTTCTTTGTTACAGTGATTTTCCGGGGATGAAGGTGCTTCAGTTCGGGTTTGAAGGAAACGAAGAGTTTCTTCCTCATTCTTATGTGCGGCACAGCGTAGCTTATACGGGTACGCACGATAACCCGACAATGAAACAATGGACACTTATCTGCGAGGATGATTCATTGTCTTTTGCCAAAAAATATCTCAATGTGAATAATGCCGAAAGTTTAGTCAATGATTGTATTAGAGCGTTGTTTATGAGTGTCAGCGAGACGGTGATCATCCCTCTTCAGGACTGGTTGGAGCTGGGTAGCGAGGCGAGGATGAATGTACCGTCAACGGTTTGCGGAAACTGGGTCTGGAGGCTTCGTGAGGGCATGTTGACACAGGAGCTTTCGCAAAAAATCGCTGATATAACAAGGCTGTATTCAAGAGAATGTAAGGAGGACAATTTATGAAAAAGGTTTTGTCACTTATGCTCGCAGCAGCAATCGTTTTTTCTCTGACGGCTTGCAGTATGAGCAAAAATAATTCACAGCAGGCAAAAGCAGGAAGGGTATATTTCCTTAACTTCAAGCCTGAAGTAGCAGATGTCTATAAAGAAATCGCAGAAAAATACAAGCAGGAAACGGGCGTTGAGGTAAAGGTTGTAACTGCGGCAAGCAACACCTACGAAACGACTCTGAAATCGGAAATAGCAAAGAAGGAAGCACCGACTATTTTTCAGATCAACGGTCCTGTCGGTTATCAGTCCTGGGCGAGATATTGCTTTGACCTGAGCAATACAAAGCTTTACAGCTATCTGACGGATAAGAGTCTTGCAGTCAGAAATTCCGAAGGTGTTTTCGGCATCCCGTATGTTGTTGAAGGATACGGAATTATATACAACGATGCGATTATGAAAAAATATTTCGCACTCAAGGATAAGGCTGTCAGTATTTCAAAGGCAGAGGATATAAAAAGCTTCGATACACTCAATGCCGTTGTAACGGATATGACCAAACACAAAGCAGAGCTTGGAATTGACGGAGTTTTTGCCTCAACATCGATGAGTAACGGGGAGCAGTGGCGCTGGACAACGCACCTTGCAAATGTTCCCGTTTACTATGAAATGAAAGAAAAAAGCAAGGATTCTACAATCGTGACAACTCTCAATGCAAAAGATATAAATTTCAGCTATTCACCGAATTATAAAAAGGTTTTTGATATGTACCTTAATAATTCTGCAACGCAGAAGGGTCTTCTCTCGGGAAAGACTGTTGAAAACGCAATGGCTGAGTTTGCACTCGGTAAGGCTGCTATGGTGCAGAACGGTAACTGGGCGTGGGAGCAGATTTCGAATGTCAAGGGTAATGTCGTAAAGTCTGAAGACATTAAGTTCCTGCCGATTTATATGGGTATAAAGGGCGAGGAAAACCAGGGTATCTGCATCGGTACAGAAAATTATCTTGCAATCAACAAAGCTGCAAGTGAGGCAGATCAGAAGGCATCAATTGCCTTTCTTGAATGGCTGTTTTCAAGCAAAACAGGTAAGGATTATGTTTCAAACAAGCTGAATTTTATTTCACCGTTCAACACCTTCAAGGATGATGAAAAGCCTGAGGATCCTCTTGCGAGAGAAATTTTCAATTGGATGGAAAAAGATGTGAATAACCTCGAATGGGCGTTCAATTCATTTCCGAGTCAGCAGTTCAAGGATGATTTCGGCAATGCAATTCTTGAATATATCCAGGGCAAAAGGGATTGGAAACACGTTGAAACAACATTTAAAAACAGTTGGAAATCAGAAAGAAAGTAATCTGAGGAGGGGATAGTATGGCACTGAAAAAGTATTTTCCGGTTTTTGTTCTGCCGACGCTTGTTGCGTTCATAATTGCCTTTGCAGTGCCGTTTGTCCTCGGTATTTATCTCTCATTTACGGAGTTTATAACTGTAGCAGATGCTCAGTGGGTCGGAATAGATAACTATCTCAAAGCCTTTTCTAACGATGATTTTATCAACGCATTGTGGTTTACTGTAAGATTTACGGTTGTTTCGGTGATAACCGTAAATCTCATCGCGTTCGTTCTTGCGTCAATACTCACAAAGGGGCTCAAAGGCACAAACCTTTTCAGAACAGTATTCTTTATGCCTAATCTGATTGGCGGAATAGTTCTCGGTTATATCTGGCAGCTGATAATCAACGGCGTTCTTCAGACTATGGGAGTCACCATAACCTATGATCCGAAATACGGCTTCTGGGGTCTTGTGATTCTTATGAACTGGCAGCTTATAGGTTATATGATGGTAATCTACATTGCAGGTATTCAGAATATCCCGTCAGACCTTATTGATGCTTCAAAGGTTGACGGTGCAAACCGTTTGCAGACTCTTCGTAATGTTACGATTCCTCTGATTATGCCGTCGATCACGATCTGCCTTTTTCTGACGCTTACAAATTCTTTCAAGCTCTTTGACCAGAATCTTGCCCTTACGGCAGGTGCACCGTCAAAGCAGACTGCGATGCTCGCTCTCGATATTTACAATACCTTTTACAGCAGAATAGGTTGGGAGGGCGTAGGACAGGCTAAGGCTGTGATTTTCTTTATCATCGTTGCAGTAATATCCTTCGTTCAGCTTGCATTGACTCGTAAAAGGGAGGTGGAGCAATGAATTCTTCATCAAAAATGCTTTCCAAAACCGTTCTTTATGCTGTTCTTGCTGTTGCATCCGCAGTGTTCCTTGCTCCTGTTCTCATTGTTGTTGTCAATTCATTCAAAGGAAAATTCTATATCAGCGATGAACCCTTTTCTCTGCCCGATGCAGAAACCTTCGCAGGGCTTGAAAATTACACAAGCGGCATAGAAAAAACTGAATTTATCTCAGCTTTCGGCTGGTCAGTTTTTATAACGGTTTTCTCTGTTATAGCAATCGTGATTTTTACATCGATGACTGCGTGGTACATTGTCAGAGTAAAGAATTTCTTTACAAAAGTACTGTATTTTATTTTTATTTTTTCGATGATCGTACCGTTTCAGATGGTAATGTTTACGATGACCAAAACTGCAGCAGAGCTTTCGCTCGACACTCCTTGGGGAATAGTTCTTATCTATCTTGGCTTCGGAGCAGGACTTGCCGTGTTTATGTTCTGTGGATTTCTGAAATCTGTTCCTCTTGAAATTGAAGAGGCAGCTATGATCGATGGCTGCAATCCTCTGCAGACCTTCTTTATGGTCGTTTTCCCTATACTCAGACCGACGGCAATAACCGTTGCGATTCTCAATGCAATGTGGATATGGAACGATTATCTTCTGCCGTATCTTCTCATCGGCAGCGAGTATAAAACGATACCGATCGCTGTTCAGTACCTCAGGGGAGGATACGGGTCGGTTGATATGGGAGCGTTGATGGCTATGCTTGTGCTGTCGATCATTCCTATAATAATATTCTATCTTTTCTGTCAGAAATATATCATCAAGGGCATTGTTGCAGGCGCCGTGAAAGGATAAACTATGGCAAGTATCAGTCTAAAAAATGTTTTTAAAATCTTTGAGGACGGCACAACGGCTGTCAACGATTTTTCTCTTGAAATTGAAGATAAGGAATTTATAATTCTTGTAGGTCCGTCCGGTTGCGGAAAGTCAACAACCCTTCGTATGATTGCGGGCCTTGAAAGTATATCGAAAGGCGAAATGCTCATTGGCGACAGGGTAGTGAATGGCGTTGCTCCGAAGGACAGGGATATTGCTATGGTCTTTCAGAGTTATGCGCTTTATCCCCATATGAGTGTTTATAAAAATATGGCTTTCGGTTTGGAGCTGAGAAAGCTTCCGAAGGCAGAGATTGACGCCCGTGTCCGTGAGGCTGCGAAAATTCTTGATATCGAGCATCTTCTCAAAAGAAAACCCCGTGCACTTTCAGGTGGTCAGCGTCAGAGAGTGGCTCTCGGCAGAGCGATGGTGCGATCTCCAGCAGTTTTCCTTCTTGACGAGCCGCTTTCGAATCTTGATGCTAAGCTAAGAACAACGATGCGTACGGAAATTAAAAAGCTTCATAAAAGACTCGGTACGACATTTATCTATGTCACTCACGATCAGACGGAAGCTATGACAATGGCAGACAGAATCGTGGTTATGAAAGACGGTGTTGTTCAGCAGGTTGATACTCCGCAAAGGCTCTATGACAAGCCGTTTAATATGTTTGTTGCAGGGTTTATAGGTTCACCTCAGATGAATTTTCTCGATGCTCTTGTCAGCGTCAGAAATTCGCAGGTTTATCTTGTCTTTTCACAGAATGAAATCAATGTTACGGGAGTTTTCGGCCTTGATGAAAGACTGTTGAATTATACCGATAAATATGTCAAGGTCGGAATCCGACCCGAGGATATAACAAATGATGAAGAATTCGTGAAAAAGAATGCAGATAAACTGATAACGGCAAAGGTTGAGGTCAACGAGATGATGGGTAGCGAAACTTACCTCTATCTTGATTACGCAGGTGAAAAGATAACGGCAAGAGTGCAGAACGCTGCCGATGAAACAGATTTGTCCGTACTCGCAGTCAGGACGGATAAAATCCATCTCTTTGACCCGAATACGACAGTGAATATATTTATATAGTGATAAGCACGGCAGATTTTTCTGCCGTGCTGGATTTATTATTATAATATTGCAAAAAGGCATTGACGGTGATATAATGAAATTGCCATTTCAGGAAAAAAGAAGATCTGAATAATTACTTTGGAGGATGAACATAAAATGGGCAAAGAATACAATGATGGTCTTGAAAAAAAGTCCGAAGGAAAAAATAAAATTATATTTCTTCTTCTTATTATAATATCAGTTTTATTAGCGGTAATTGTATCTATATTTGTTATAATTTCAATGAAGAACAAACCAATGGAAAAGAAAAATAGAGATAGCCAAGAATCTTCATCTTCTTCGATTGTACATACGAGTCAGATAACGACTGCAGATCTTTTTGGTACAACATCTTCTTCACAAGTCGTCACACAAAAATTATGCCCGATCTGCAAGTCATCTGTTACAAAAATAGATAATAACAGTGGATATATTTATTGTAACGATTGTGGAAGTAGATGGAGAGAAAATGCGAATTCTTATGATATTGTGACTCCGAACGGTCAGACAACGCAAATTACACAAGAACATAATCCTGATATGGGAAACGGTGGTAACTCCGGAAACGCAGGTTCTCAGATATCCGGTCAAAATGGAGATCCTCTTGCATACAGTAAAGCTCAGCTTGTTGACTATTATAATTCAGCATTGAAAAAGTCATATTCAAACAAGGTTAATGTGTCAAAAATCGAGCAGGTCGATGTTTCGTTGTCAGGTGTTGATGTGGGTAATGGTATGAATGCCGATGCGATGGTAAGAAGCATTGTGGAAAATAATACCCAAAAAAACGGCGTTGTCCAGAGCAAGAGTTTCGTAGGAGGTAAGTCAACCGATGACGGAATGCCAATCAAGGAGTTTGTACTTCCGACCAATCTTTATGAGGATGCAGTCAAGGATATCAGTATTATGCAGCAAGATGGTGGTTATAAAATGGTAATTACCCTTAAGCCTGAGGTCTGTGCTTACAATGATAAAGCAAAGTATAATGCTTCCTGCGTATGGCCGGTGGACGTTTTCAAGATTGATTTCGGTATGGCTGTCAGTGTTGAGGAATGTATGTTGAATTATCCGGGTACTGTTATTACGGCTATAATCGATCCTCAGGGCAGGGTTTCAGCTGTTAAGACGGAGATGCCTGTTAGCGTTACCGATGCAAAGGCATCTGCAATTGGTACCGATATTAATGTTGATTCAATCAGTGGAAAATGGACTTGTCAGAATAAGTTCGTCTTTGTGTAATTGTTAATGTCAGAAAGAAAAGCTGTCGGGTTGTTACCGGCAGCTTTAGTGCTGTATGGTTTTAATATGTAAAATCTTGTTTTCGGAATGTTAAAATCCCCGAATTCTTGTTCTTGATATTGACATTATTTTCTTGTAGTGTTAAAATCTATGCGGTTTAAAAAGTAAAAAAGATAAGGAGATAATGAAATGAGTATTTTAGATCTTGATGTAATCAAAAGCTTTGTAAGAGTATGTGACGACGGTTATTCAGAGGGTTGACACGAAAGAAACGGTGGAAACCTTTCATACCGTATGACAAACGAAGAGGTTGAGGCTTGCAAGCCGTATTTTACATACGACAGACCCTGGGTCAATATGGGCGTTCAGGCAGATAACCTCAAGAATGAATATTTTATGGTAACAGGTACAGGTAAGTTCTTCCGTAATACAATCCTTGATCCTGCTGCAAACATCTGTATCGTTGAAATCAATGACGCAGGCGACAGCTACAGAATCGTATGGGGTCTTGTTAACGGTGGTGGCCCGACAAGTGAATTCCCGACACACTTTATGA
>JAZORX010000124.1:0-17442 GCA_045656845.1 Acutalibacteraceae bacterium
TTCTTTTTTAGGTTTTTTGGGTTTCTTTTCTTTTTTCTTTTTATTCTCATCTTTAGGCAGAATATTGATTTTAATAAAGAGCCACGAAACTTTAAGCTTAAAAGTCTCAACATACTCCATATCCACCACAACAGGCACACTCAATAAAAGAATAAAGAGCAATACTATACCTAAAATTATAAATAAGGCTGTCACAGACTCACCTCCTATTCAACATCTTCAACCAAGTGGATCTCACCTGTAATTGCTGTATTTTCAATGATATTACCATCATCAAGATTTATTTCAAGCTGATTTGGTAATTCATCGTTTTTAGGCATATCTTCATGATCAGGAAGTTCCGGAAGTTCTGATAAATTATTAACACAGAAGCACTTGAGGAATTCCGGTGTTGTACCATAAATCAGAGGTCTGCCAGGCAGTTCAAGTCTTCCTCTTTCTTCAACAAGACCTTTTAAAATCAGTGTCTGAATAACACCTGAACAGTCAACTCCTCTGACCTGTTCGATAAAAGCCTTTGTAACAGGCTGATTGTATGCAATAACCGCCAGAACTTCAAAAGCAGCATTAGAGAGAGGTGCATTTTTCTTGATCTCAAGCACTGCACGAACCTGCTGTGCATATTCCTGACGAGTACAAAGCTGATAGAGCTCGTCCATTTTAACAAGACATATACCACCACCTGCTTCATCAAGGCTATCCTTCAACGCTGACAGTGCTTCTTCTACCTGTTCTTTTTCAACATCAAGAGCTTCAACAATTCTGTCAATTTCAAGCGGCTCACCTGCCGCAAACAAAATCGCTTCAACAGCAGCCTGCAATTCATTCATTTTCATCTGCGTAGTGCTCCTCCACATCAAAGTTAATATCTGAATCAACCATTTCGACCTCAAGGTCATCATCGATCTCAGTCAAAACGATTTTTTTATCTTTTGTTAACGATAGCAAAGCAAGAAAAGTTGCAACCATTTCAGAACGGGACTCTGCCTTTTCAAAAAAAGTTCTGAATCGCTGTTTCTTTCCTCTGAAAAGCTTATCCATTATGAAACCGACACGTTCTCTTATAGGAACAATCTTATGTGCCACAATTCCTGAAAAGGCTTCTATCGGAGGAGGAAGATTTCGTTTTCCTCGACCTACAGCAGCTAGATATGCCTTGATAAGTTCAAATGGTTCATGCGACCTGGTATAAGTCATATCAGGTGCAAACTTTTCAGGTTTTCTGGAAATATAATCAAACCCTCCGGCTTTTTCCGAAAGCTTCTGAGCCATCAGTTTACAATCCTTATACTCTGAAAGTTCACCCTGAAGCTCTGTTTTTAAATTATCAGCCTCTTCTTCATGAACAGGTAAAAGTGAAACCGTCTTGATGTATACAAGCCTTGCAGCCATTTCAAGAAATTCACTTGCTACTTCCATATCCTCTTCCTGCATCTGCCTGACATAATCAAGATACTGCTCAACCAACAAGAGAATCGGAATATCATTAATATCAATTTTATGTTTACTTATCAGATGCAGCAAAAGATCCATAGGCCCTTCAAATACATCCAACTTATAAGAAATAGATTCCATACGATTCCCCTTAACGAAGACTAAAATAGAATTTTAATAAATAAATCTACAAATGAAGAATAAATATAATTAGATATCTCAGACAGCGGTGCTGATAAAACTCCGGTAAACAACAACAGCATAATCGCAATAGATATATAACGCTCATATTTCATAATCTTAAAATAATATTTAGTGGGCAACACCGCAAAAAGAATCCTCGATCCATCAAGCGGCGGTACAGGTATAAGATTGAAAACAGCAAGATTGATATTAATCAACGCAATATACTGTAAGAATATGAACAAAGCTGAAGAAAACAGATCGCTATTCACATCTAGGGTCTTAAATGCAAGAACCATAAAAAACAAAGACACAAAAGCCATTATAAGATTCGAAATCGGTCCGGCAACAGCAATCAGTGCCATCGCAATCTTTTTGTTCTTCATTTTGACATTTCTTACATTCACAGGAACCGGTTCAGCATATCCGAATCCTACAAGCAAAATCATCAACGCGCCAATCCAATTAATGTGAGCAAACGGATTGATTGTAAGTCTGCCTTTTAATTTTGCAGTTTTATCTCCCAGCTTATAAGCAACGAAAGCATGAGCGAATTCATGAATAGGAGCAGTGCAAAAAATAACAAACGCGCACGACGAAATCCTTATAATAATCTGAATAATGTCAAAATCTGCGCCACCGCGCAACAAACTTAATAACATAATTACTCCTTAAGACTTAAATGCTGTTACAACTCTTTGTAAATTGTTAAAATCATAAACCACTTCACTTTTTTCGCTGTATTCTGAAAAAAGTTTTCTGATATAATCACCCTGATCTTCTCCACATTCAACAAACATCGCTGAAGTATCCGGAAGATATTTATCTAACCAAAAATCCGCAAGAAATCTGTAAAAATCATAACCGTCACTACCACCATCGAGTGCTGTTATCGGTTCATTACGTACTTCTCTTGAAAGGTTATGTATTTCATTTTGCTTAATATAAGGAGGGTTAGAAACTATCAGGTCTGGGAATATGCCCTTAATAACATTCTTGTCAAAAATATCACCTTTAACAGCAAAAACATTTTTAACTTCATTTAATTCTATATTTTTCTTCAGATAAGAAAACGCCTCATCGTATTTTTCAACAGCAAAAATCTTAGCATTTGGAAAAAGCTTTGCAATACTGACAGCAATGCAACCTGTTCCCGAACAAAAATCAACAACTACAGGATTTTCTTTTTCTTTCAGGTAGTCTTCCGCCAGTCCGACAAGAATCTCTGTTTCAGGTCTCGGAATGAGAACGCCTTCACCCACAAAGAATTCATTACCCATAAACTCCCATTTACCTAAAATATACTGTAATGGAGTCCCGTTTTTTCTTGCATCAATCAGCTTAAAATAAATTTCAGAAGTTTCATTATCAACAGATTCAGATCGATTTAAGAAAAACTGTGTGGTATTGACATTAAGCAGAAACTGCAAAATACATCTGGCATCAAAATCAGCATCCTCTATATCATGGCTGTTCAAAATTGAAATTCCTTCACGATATAAATCATTTAACGTCATCTTCAGTTTCACTTTCTACAGATTCATTTCCAGTCTGCTCTGATAAATTTTTATATAAAGAACTCATCTCAATAGATTCTGTTTCATTCACAGTATCTGACTCTTTCTTTAATTCATTTATATTTTCCTTTTCAAGCCCAAGTGCAACCTTAATAGAAAGTATACCTACCTCAATAATATCATCCGTAGGTTCTTTGGTGGTTATTCTCTGCATCAAAGTGCCGGGTGCAGATATAATCCGGGTAAGTATATTGTCGTGTTTTCCGGCAAGTCGGATCAACTCATAACCGACGCTCATAATAAGCGGAAGAATAAGGATTTTAATGCCCATCCAGATCCATCGCATATTTTCATCTCTCAACCACGGCCAGATAACAACAACCGTTGTTGAAATAACAATGCTTACAATCAGAGAAAGGAAAATGAAACTGGTGCCGCAACGTGGGTGGAATCTCTTTTGCTTTCTGACATTTTCCACCGTCAATTCAAGACCTTTTTCATAGCAGAAAATTGATTTGTGCTCTGCTCCGTGATACATAAAAAGCCTCTTTATGTCTTTCATTAAAGATGTAAGATACATATATGTTACAAAAATTACGATTCTCATTACACCTTCAATAGCTGGTTTCCATGTATTTGCGCTTTCGCCGAGAATAAGATCAGCTACAAAAGACGGTAACCACATAAACAGCAAAAAACCGAGAGCAATCGCGATAACCATTGCAATAACACCGATAACTGCCATCATCTTAGGACCGAAATGATCAGTAAGCCATTTATCGAGCTTGGACATTTCTTCTTCACCGGTATCTTCAAGAACAGTAGTCTTCTCTGCAGACTCCATAAGACACTTGTAACCGAAAATCATCTGCTCAACGAAGTTAACAGGTCCTCTGATAAACGGAATACGGAAAAACTTATATTTATCTCTTAAAAGTCTGACTTTTTTTAACTGTGTTTCTATTCTGCCATCAGGCAGTCTGAGCGCCATTGCCGTGCCCTCAGGACCCTGCATCATAATGCCTTCCATAAGGGCCTGACCACCAACACTGTGCTTTTTATTTTCAGGCATTCTCTTCTTCCTCCATAGCTTTCATTTCATTTTCTTTTGCGATTGCTTCTTCTATATCCCACGCATCTTCAATCTCAACATGGTCAATATCAAAGCAAATGGTGACAGTTGTTCCTTTGCCAAGAATACTGTCTATATTAAATGTTCCGTTGTGCATTCGTACGATTTCATCTACAACAGCAAGTCCGATGCCGGAACCATGAACAGTCATATTGGTTTTATAAAACTTTTCTTTTACATGAGGCAAATCTTCTGCTGAAATACCACAGCCGGTATCAGAAATCGTTATAGTAATCTTATCATCATTAATATCGGCAACGGTAAGAATCTTGCCGCCTTGTTTTGTATATTTCAAAGCGTTGTCCAGGATATTTACAAAAACCTGCTTAATACGGTCAGAATCTCCATCCATGGGAGCCGGAAGATTGGGTGCAGTATAAACAAGGTCAATACCCTCTCGCATTGCTCTGTCTTTAAAAGCAAAAACAGTCTCATCGAGCTCAGCAAGAACATCCATTTTTTCAATTTTTAAAGACATTCTTCCACTCTGCATTCTTGAAAAGTCAAGCAACTCTTCAACAATACCGTTAAGACGCGAAGACTCACTTATGATAACGCCCATGCCTCGTTCCATCAAAGCAGGGTCTGTATCACCAATCTGCAGAAGAGTTTCACCCCAGCCTTTAATTGCAGTGAGCGGTGTTCTTAATTCATGCGATACCGTCGAAATAAAATCATTTTTGATTTTATCTGACATTTTGATTTTTTCTGCCATATTATTGATCGTATCGCATAATTCGCCAACTTCATCTTTATAAAGATAGTGATCAATACGCGCATCATAGTTACCATCAGCAATCATTCGAGCAGTATCATTAATCTCGCGGATTGATTTAACAATCGAATTAATGAAAACAACACCGGAAATAAGCAAAGACAGAACAAGAACAATAAACACAACAACAATGATCAGATACCAAGTATTGATCTGAGCATCAATATCCTCCAACGAAGCAATATATCTGACAGCACCAATCACTTCATTTTTAGAGTTAAGTATGGGCTTAGTAATAGATGTAGCCTTTTCCCCGGACTCCAACTCACCTGTCCATTTTGCTACATTTTCAAAATCGGTTACAGCTGCCTCATATTCGGGAATCTCAACATCCGGATTAACCGGGAAACCACTTGAAGAAATTATAACACTTCCGTATTTATCAATAACCCAAACTTCAACCGTGGACTTATCCTTAAAATCGTAGATAAAGCTACGGGCACCTTTCTCAAACGATGCATCATCATTGGAATAGCTCTCAAAATAAGTATCAAGAGCACTGTTAGAATAATTCAGTATTTTACGATCAACTGAATTATAATAATAATAACGGACCATATACGCAACGCCAACACATAAGATCAACAAGAAAGCAATTACAACTACAGTAGTCTGAACAAACCAACGTCTGGTAAGACCGTTGAAAAGATCAATATGCTTCGCGTTTTTCTTTTTTGTTGACAATGCGTACACCTCCTTTTATGTAATCATCAAAACTATCAGACCCACTTATAACCGAGACCCCATATAGTCAGCAAATGCTTCGGATTTGAAGGATCATCTTCAATTTTCTTTCGAACTCGTCTGATATTAACATCTACAATTTTTTCTTCACCGTAATAATCAGAACCCCAGACATAATTAAGAATATCTGTTCTGCTTAATGCAGTTCCCTGATTTTTAAAGAAATATTCAAGAATCTGGAACTCAACCTGTGTAATATCAATATAAACATCATTTTTTGTAAGAGAACGGCTCTTACAATCAAGCTTGAACGGACCGGTAACAATTATGTTATCATCATTTGAATCAATATTTTTCACCGCCGAAACTCTTCTGGCAAGAGCATCAACTCTTGCGGTAAATTCAGACGGAGAAAATGGTTTTGTAATATAATCATCCGCTCCAAGCAACAAACCGGTAACCTTGTCCATTTCCTGAGTTTTTGCCGTAAGCATAACAATTCCTATATTGTTACTCATATTACGAAGTCTTTTGCACAGTTCGAGTCCATCCATACGAGGCATCATAATATCAAGAACAGCAATTTTAATTGAATCACTCTCAAGCTGATATTTTTCAAAAGCATCCTGACCGTCAAAAGCTTCAACAACATCATAACCGGCTCGCAGGAGATTAATAACTATAAATTCACGGATCGGTGCTTCATCCTCAGCAACTAAAATTTTAACCTTATTCATCTTATCTCGAACCTCCAAAATCAGTAAACATTAGATTTTTTTCAAGCCATTCTTTGGTTATGCCGAAGTTTTCACCATCAGCAGTCACCTGATAGACAAAAGTTTTTGTTGATGTCGTCTTCAACACCTCATACCCTGAATACTTACTTTTACTGTCAGCATCAGAATTGTTATATGCATATATGCTGAAAAGCAGATCACCTATTTTATTGCTTGCTGAGTTCCAACGATAATAATCCCATTGACCATCATTGCCGGAAACCGTGATTTTTCCTACCCAACTGCTTTTTATATTAAGCATATAACCAAGATAATTGTTTACAATCGAATATTGAACCGGAACAAATTTACCGTTTCTGTATTTCACCCACTTAGTAAAATACATTTTTGTTATTGGATTATTATCTGAAGTAACTGTTGAAGATGAATTAGAGGTGTCTGTTGATGTAACAACTGAACCAGGCATCTCTACACTTGTGGGAATTTCAAGATAATTATCCCCATCAACATCATAAGAAGCAAGACGGATATTTCGCCAGGTGGTCAAAGTTGATTGTGAGGGAATATCAAACAACGGTGAAATGAGTTTGCTCGTTTCATCATCCCAGTATACAATCTCGGTAATAGATTCAGACTGACCCTTATTAGATTCAATATAAATCATATTAGTGTTCTGAACCATTTCATACGAAACTGAAGCATACGAAGAAATATTACCGTCTACAGGAGTCTCTCCGATAAGAGTTAAAGAGTTGCTGTTTCTGTTAAAACTATACACTCTTGCGAACGCTGATCGCTGATCTGGAAGCGAAGCATCAACGGTTAAAGTGAGAATATCCCTGAAGCCATCACTGTTAACATCAATCACTTCAAAGTGTGTATACGAAAAAGTGGACTTCTGCGTAAAAACAGAATTTACGAAAGAATACTCAGAAAAAACTTTATTCGTTTTACTTGAATAAATAGGCCAACCTATCAGAAGTTCAGAAATTCCGTCATCATTAAGATCAGTTATCAAAACTTTATCTAAAGTTCCTCCAAGACCTTTCTGGGTAGAAACATATTTCCACTCTTCGCCATTGAATTCAAAATATGAAATCTGAGCAAGATCAGGGCTATCTTCGAGAGCATAGAAAACAACAGCCTCTTCTGAACCGTCCGCATCAAAATCATAAGTCAGATAAGAAGACTGAAGCTCGCCTGTCTCAGGTGTAAGCAAAAAATACTTCTGGTTGACCGTCGCTTCAAAAGCATCCTGTAAAGCCTGATAATTACCGAACAGTTTAGGTGGACGAATAAGACTTTCGAGGTTTGAAAAACGAAAGGAGCAGGCTGAAAAGCTGAAAACAAGAACGACTACCAAAAGCAACGAAAACAACATTTTGAGCTTCTTCAAACCAACACCTCCCAAATATATAGTACACCATAATATTTTTCATAATATTATAACACAAATTAAAAGAAATTTACAACTAAAAAATAGAATATTTATTAAAAAAATATTAATAATAATAACGACAAAAGACAAGAGAGCTCATCTCTTGTCTTTTGTCTATTATTAAAGTTAAATTTTACCTACTTGGCCATATTATGTTCATTGATTCGGTTGTTACTTCCTGCAAAACAACATGAACATCAAAGTAGTTTATGTCGTCAAGAATAATAACACCATCCAGTTTCGGAAAATATACAGTAAAATCACGATTTGTTGAACTGATCTTAGAAAACGGAATTTCGCCAACTACAATCTCATTGGCATACTTTGAAGCCTTTTCAGGCAATACACCGATTCTGACAGTCTGAGGACTGATGGTATAACTCAAAACATTGTTATATCCATTCGGTAAATCAGTGAAAGTTACTGTTGGCCTCACGAAAAGCTCCTTATAAATCGGGACCTCTATTTCCGGATTAAAATCTTTATACTCCATTCCGTTAATCTTGATATATTTGAGTTCTTCTTCACTCAAGGCCTGTCCGGAGCCTGTATTGAAAGTTAATTTTCCGGTTGTATGAACGCTTTCTTTCAGCTCTTCACCGGGATTAACATAAAGCAACACATTATTGATTTTATCAATCTGAGTTTTCGGACCGGTTAATTCAATCTTTTTAGGAAAAGAAATCTCATTTCTGTCAAAGATAAATCCATCGGCAGCAATATTTCCTTCCTCTTCATTTTCAACCTGGAATTTAACCGGAATTTCTACACTGATTTTCCTGTCAAAATAAACGTTAATATGCTCAGCTGACAAACCGATTATTTCGAATTCAGCATCTTTATTTTTAGGCTCTACCTTTATGGCGAGTGCCTTTTCACCCGCAGAATCAACATACGCAGTTTCAGCCTCGACAATAAAATCATCAGGTCTGATTTTATTATCACCAACTTCATATCTTTTACCTTCAATCGTTATATCAACGGTAAATTCAGTTTCACCGAAACATTCAAGCTGGTATGTGTCCGCAGCCATAGTACCTTCGAGATCAATTTTAATTGGCACGCCTTCAACTTTTGTTTCGATTATCGGCGTAAACTCAAGGGCTACAACTATCCAGAAAATAAAAGCTAATACAACTGAGAAAACGATCAGAAATTTAGTATTTGAAAAAAGACCTCTGAGATTAAGCAAATGTTTAATCATTTCTTATCCTTTCCTTTCACAAATTTAATTAGCTTCAGAACTTTTTTGCTGACGAATCCCTTTGCCATATTTTCTTTTTGCGGAAGAAGATATGTTATAAGCTTTTCCATAAGCACACCGTCAGATACACCCCTGTGCAAAGTACCATCATGGGCTATAGAAATCTTTCCTGTTTCTTCCGAAACAACAACAGCAATCGCATCACTCTTTTCAGTAATACCCAGAGCAGCTCTGTGTCTGGTACCGAGATGAGTAGTAAGCATATCTTTATCTGTAAGAGGAAGGATACATCCTGCAGCATATGCTCGTCCATCTCTTATAACCAATCCACCGTCATGAAGTGGTGAATTCGGGAAAAATATGCTACCAATATGATCACGATTAACTTTTGCATCAATAATTGTTCCGGTTTTTATAACATCACCAATCATCGTTTCGCGCTCAAAAACAATAAGCGCACCGATTTTTTTATCACTCATCTCAGTGCAAGCTTTACACACTTCAAGCACGGCAGCTTTTTTACGCTCGTACATTGAATCACCCTGCTGAGCACCGAAAAGATTGAAAAAGGCAAAATTTCGTCTGCCCATTGTTTCAAGTCCATGTCTTATTTCGGGAGAGAACAGGATAATAAGAACAATAATAAAATCAGAAAGAAGCGTTTTGAAAAGAAAAGCACTGGCATGCATACTGAGCATGTTGATTATGAAATACAATGCACCTACAACCAACAAGCCCTTAACGATCTGAATACCTCTTGTTTCTTTCAGCATTTTAATTGCGCTGAAAATAACGAAAGCAACCAGAGCGATATCTATAAAATCTGTAAATTTAAACATTGAGAAAACAGACAACAGTCTGTCCCACAACAATCCGAAATTATCAATCTTTTCAGACATACACTTCACCCTAAATTCAGTATTTTATGATTGTATCATATTTTCAGTAATTAATCAAGAAGAGAAATACAATGAGCCGAGATGCCTTCCCCTGAACCGGTAAATCCCAGTTTCTCTTCAGTTGTAGCTTTAACATTAATGCAGTCAATCTCAACACCGAGTGCATCCGCAATATTTTCACGCATTTTATCAATATATGGTCTCATTTTGGGTTGCTGTGCAATTATGGTCGCATCAATATTGACCGGTTTGAAGCCTGCCTCAGTGATCCTGCCGACAACATCTCTTAAAAGCAGCAAACTGTCAGCATCCTTAAAAGCAGGATCAGTATCCGGAAAAATCGCACCGATATCACCCATTGCAGCAGCGCCAAGCAAAGAATCACTTATAGCGTGGAGAAGAACATCTGCATCAGAATGACCCAGCAACCCCTTTTCATACGGGATTTCAACTCCACCTATTATCAGCTTACGACCTTCAACAAGTCTATGGACATCATATCCGTGGCCTATTCTCATAAAATAACCTCCCTGCTGTTAACAACCGCAGTTTTATATTCATCATAAGTCATAATCGAATTAATAACTTCCAAAAGACCTTTTGTGCTCAGCCTTTCCGGCAAACCAAGGTAACTTAGCAGTTTTAAACGGGCGTTTTTACTGTCAGCCGTACCGTTAAGTCCATCATCAAACAAATCAAGATTTGTGACCTTGCGCTGTTCATAATTCTCAGATTTCTCACAGTTCACACCGGCTTTTTTCAGCGCCTCGATTATAATTTCTGACGGTACACCTTCAACACCCAATTTACCCTCTTTGGAAGCAGTTTCTTTCCTCTTTTCTTTCCCGTACAGATCAGGAATATATGCATTGACTATATATTCATTAGGTACGATCGAAGAAATGAAGTTTCTGATAAGAAAACCTGCAGAATCGCTGTCAGTCAGAACAAGCAGACCTTTCTTTTCTGCAAGCGTTCTCAAAAGCTTCTGCTTGTCTTTATTCTTAAAAATACCGAAACCTTCGGTATCAATAACTACACCATCAATTATCGAGGAAAGCTTAATCTTATCATACTTACCTTCAACAACAACGATTTCATTAATCTTAATCATATTTTTTCACCGTTAGAAACAAGTAACAGCTTCGTAATAGACTGCTCAAGCACCAATCTTCCGTCTGTCGATGACGATTTAAGCATAGTATCAGCTTCTGACAAAACTTCCAGAAATAGCCGCAATTGCTTCATAGAATATTTCGATATGGTTTTGGCTGCATTTGTGAGACGGAATTCTTTGTTTCTGTAATTAAAATCTTCCGCAGCATCAACAGCACGCTTACCACCCGAAATATAGACCTTTGCTCTGTACATATCGACATAGGATGTGATTATTGCTCCGAGTATGTTTATAGGTTCTTCTTTCATCGAAAACAATGTATCCAGAATCGACATCGCCGTATCACAATTATTTGCCACTAACGCTTTAGTTAAATCAAAAGCCCTCGCTTGCATGCTTTTAACAACTACGGCATCAATATCCGCTTTTGTAATACTACCCTCTTTTTTATAAGCGCAAATCTTCTCAAGCTCATTGAGAACAACACTCATATCATCACCGATGATGGTCAGAAGATAGTTAGCCTCTGGAGAATTAAAGACACAGCCCCTCTCCTTAGCACCTTTTTCGATAAGTCGGATAAGCTGCTGCGAAGAAAAATGCGTAAATTCAACAACCATACCGTATTTTTCAAAACAGCTCAGCATTTTTTTGCCCTTTGTATTTTTCATATTTACAATTAAAGTAGGCAAGGTTATGAGAATTACCGTTGTCTCAGGGATATCTTTAATTATATTCTCAAGCTTTTTGAAATCCTCATCATTAAGACTGTCAGCCGGCAAATCTTTTATAAGCAAACAAGCATATTCACTCATCATCGGAAGAGCCTCAGCCGCAATTGCTATCTCTTCAAAATCAAGAGACTTGCCGTCATACACATGAAGATTGAAATCAGCAAAAGCAGGATCAACAATCTTTTTCTCAAGAAGATTCGTATAATGCTTAACAAGATACTTCTCTTCTCCGTAAATAAAATACAAATTGGAAAATTGAGATGCTTTTATCTGTTGCTTAAGTTCATTTTCAGTCAAAACAGGCATCACTGATCCTCCAATACAAAAAATTTATGTGAATCATTTCTGATATTGAAAACAACAGCATCAGAATCATTAATAGGCAGAGCACTTCCACCGCAATCGGAAATATATTCAACAATACTTTCCTTATTTTTAGGGTTACCACATACAACCGTTTTTGAATACCGTGCAGGATTTATGCAGGACGGTATATATCCGCAACAGACAAAATAATCTGCATCAAGATATTCATCCGGAATATCTGCTTTCTTTGTTGACGAAAATAAAAATAAAATATCAACATCATTAAAAGCACAGTGAGCAAGAGAAAATGTTTCACAGCTCATGTAACTAATCACATCATCAGTAAAAACCTCAACATCAGCTACTGGCTCGATGAAAATATTCTCTGAAGTAACTATGCTTTCAAGAGACTTATTCGAAGACGGAAGAACTATCCTGTTAAAGTTATACTCCTTCATCAAATATAAATTCGAATTATCTTCAGGCGCATTATAATCAGCAATCAGAAAAAGCTCCGGATCCTTCATATCGTAAAAATCAAGAGTTTCGCTTATACCATATACTTTATCATAACGATCAGCTTTACCTGTAATTACAATTTTGCTTCCACCTGAATAAGCCACAACACAGATACCTCCGTCAACATTAAGGATGCGCACCTGAGTCAGATCATAAAAATAAAAATATGATGAAAGTGAAATCACAATAATGTTCACAGCAAGTCCTACGCATGCGGCTTTGAATATATTTTTACCTTTAAAGTTAAATACAGAAACAATAACAACAGCTACAGAAACCATTGCGCCAATCTGCCAGAAGAGATTTTCTGTGCTTACCACCGTAACCGGCCAGGAACGCATATAGTCGACGATCATCAACAAAATTTTTGCAAGTGATCCCGACAAAATAAAAATAATGTCATTAATGAACGGAATATCAGCTAAAATCGCACCGAATCCACCGGAAACCATACAAACCATTGCTATATAATTCAAAATAATATTTGAAATAACTGAAAGCACTGATACACTGCCGATCATAATAATCGTAGCCGGCAGTACAGCCAACGAAGCTGATACGCATACAACCAGTGGTAATAAAACCTTGTGTAATATTTTAAAAAACAAATGATCCGGGAACTTATCAAAAATATGTTTTTCACAAGCAGGAACAAGCGTAATTATCCCCAGTGTTGCTGAAAACGACAGAATAAAGCCAATATCGACAGCTACAAACGGGTTGATAGCACACATAATAAATGCAACAAATCCCAATGAATTTGCAGAGTCAGCTTTTCTGTAAAACAGATTACCGCTAAGCAAAACAAGCATCATAACACCGGCTCTGCATACAGAAGCAGTCAATCCGGCCAGAAACATAAAAAACAAAGTAAAGACAATAGCTATAACCGAATTCAGCCTTTTTCGGACTCCTAAAGACCTGAGGAAAGAAAACAAGCCTAACACCCATATTGAAAGATGCAAACCTGATACAGCAAATATCGGAGCAATGCCTACTTCACGGAAGCTTTCAACCCTGTCGTCAGACAAGCCTGACTTGTCACCAAGAAGCATCGCTGTTACAGTAGCACCATTTTCACCGTAGATATTATCGGCTATACGAGCCTTTATCTTTTCACGGAAACCAAAAATTAATCTTTCAAAAAAGCTTGAAGTACCTGTATCAACCCGGATATCCGGATTCTCATTTCCGGAAGTATATGCACCGAGATAAACTCCGTCTGAATAATAATTCAGCCTCACACCTTTGTTTTCAGCAGAAATTTCATAAATATATGCATCAAGTGAAATGGTATCAAAACACTCAGCAGATATTTCTTCAGGTACAGAAAGCCTTAATTTTGAATTAACCGATGCATGATCTATCTCATATAAATCAAGCGTATAATAATAACGGCTGTTCGTTCTTTCTGTTTCAACTATCCTTCCGCTTATGTGAGCTGTCCGATTACAATATTTATGTGCATTATCAATATCAGAACCGGCCGAATAATACATCAGACCTGAAAAAATTAAAGAAACTGCAATAAAAATCGGAACTATCTTTTCTCTTACTGACTTAAAAAGCAAAGAAACCAACGCAAGCAATACACCTGCACTGATAATTACAGGAGCAAAAATCTCGCCATAATAAATTATCAGAAACAAAGATAATAACGAAGTAAATCCAATAGCCGCAAACGGTCTGTATTTTAAATTCATCTCTCAAAAAGAGGTAACTTTTCGAGAAAAACTATATCATCTCTTTCAGCTGCATCACCCTCAGCAAGAACAGCAACCTTAGCAACTACTTCTGCTTCAAATTCAGCAACAAGCTTTTCAACTGCAGCAAGAGACTCACCGGTCGAAATAACATCATCTACTATGATAATTTTCTTGTTACGGATTTTTTCTCCCTCAGCACCATCAAGAATAAGTACCTGCTGAGAATCAGTCGTAATTGATCTGACATTCACGCTGACCGGATTCTGCATATAAAGTTTAGCTTTCTTTCTTGCTACAAAATACGGCTTTCCACACTGTCTGGCCATCTCATAAGCCAAAGGAATGCTTTTAGCTTCAGGTGTGATAATATAGTCAAATTCAGGTATTTTTGCAAGAAGCTCCCTGGATGCTGCTACTGTAAGTTCAACATCACCAAAGAGAATAAATGCAGCTATAGAAAGATTATCATTTATGGGACAAAGAGGCAGTTCTCTTTCAAGACCGGCAATAGACATTTTGTAAACTTCAGACATAATTTACCTCCGAATCAGCCAGCAGGCCATGTAAACTCTCTGCCACCCATAAGATGGAAATGAAGATGTTTTACGGTCTGACCAGCACTGTCTCCACAGTTGTTTACTATTCTATATCCGTCCGTCAAGCCTTCTGACTCAGCAATTTTCGCAGCAACTTCAAAAATATGAGCCACTACTAAGCTATTTTCAGAGGTGATCTCTGCTGCAGACTTTATATGCTGCTTGGGAATTATAAGAATATGAACCGGAGCCTGTGGCTCGATATCACGAAAAGCAAAAACAGTATCATCTTCATATACTTTTGATGACGGAATATCTCCGTTTATAATTTTACAGAACAAACAATCCATAATAATTCTCCTTATTTTATAAGTGATGCTACTATATCTGCAACTGCCGCAACAGCATCATTAACCTTATCTATTTCCTTGGCACCTGCCATTGCAAAGTCAGGCTTTCCGCCACCGTTTCCGCCTGCCTTCTGAGCAACTGCACGGACAACATCACCAGCTTTTACACCCTTTGCGACAGCTGCCTTACCACATGATGCAGCAAAATTGAGCGATCCTTTTTCTTTATTCAAAGCGGCAAGTACACAAACAATATCATCACCCATTGCTTTTGCCTTATCTGAAAGCTGACGAAGCTCATCAACCGTAACTTCACCTGCTACAGCAGAGATAACACGAAGACCGTTTATTTCTGTAACATCATCAAACAGACTGCCTGAACGAAGATTAGTAAGTTCAGAAGTGAGTGAGTCAATCTCTCGTTCCTTCTCTTTAAGCTCTGCAGCAACTGCTACAGCCTTCTTTTCAAGATCTGCAGGATTAGCAACCTTCAAAGCCTTAGCAGCACCGAGAATTGCATTATTAAGAGAATCAATGTAACGGAGTACACCTTCACCTGTAACACCCTCAATTCTGCGCACACCTGCAGCAACAGATGATTCAGATACAATCTTGAATAAGCCGAGATTTCCTGTGTTGGAAACATGAGTACCACCACAAAGCTCAGTTGAATAATCGCCAGCCTTCACAACACGGACAACATCACCATACTTCTCACCGAAAAGAGCCATCGCACCTGATTTCTTTGCCTCTTCAATAGGCATTTCAGTCATTGTAACCGGAGCTGCAGAAAGTATAATTTCATTAACCTTGTTCTCAACAACATTAATTTCTTCAGCTGACATAGCTGAGAAATGAGAGAAGTCAAATCTTACAGTATTTTCGTTAACAAGCTGTCCTGCCTGCTCAACATGGGAACCGAGTGTTTCTCTGAGTGCTGCCTGAAGAATATGAGCAGCTGTATGATTACGAGCAATAGCACCTCTTCTTCGAGCGTTAACTACCATATTAACACGATCACCAAGTTTAAGCTCGTTACCCTTTACAACTTTACCGTAATGGAGGAATACACCGTCATTGGTTTTAGATGTATTCTCTACTTCAAATTTAAATGACTCTCCGATAATAAATCCGGTATCCCCTACCTGACCGCCACTTTCAGCATAAAATGTTGTTTCATCCGTAACGATAGCTGCATAAACATCGTTTTCAAGAGATTCAACACGTTCACCGTCAAGAATGACAGCTATAACTTTGCCTTCAGTCTCTGTTGCTTCATAGCCCTTGAATACAGTTGCATCAATACCCTTTGAAACAACACCTGTATCGTTCCAACCTTCAGCGCCGGCACCCTTGTGGGCATCGCGTGAACGCTTTCTCTGTTCAAGAAGAAGCTCCTTGAACTTTTCTTCATCGACGGTCATTCCCTTTTCTTCAAGAATCTCTCTTGTAAGGTCAATCGGGAAACCGAAAGTATCCTGAAGTTTAAACGCATCAGCTGCATCAAGGATATTATCCTTGGAATTTTCTATCATTTCATTGAGAACTTCAAGACCGGAGTCAATAGTTCTGTTAAAGCTTTCTTCTTCTGTCTTAATAACATTTATAATGAAGTCTTTTTTCTCAACAAGATTTGGATATGCATTTTTATTTTCGTTGATAACTGTTTCACATACTTCATCAAGGAAAGTACGGTTGATGCCAAGCAATCTGCCGTGTCGTGCCGCTCTTCTGAGAAGACGGCGAAGAACATAACCTCTGCCGCTGTTTGAAGGCATAACACCGTCACCAATCATAAATGTTGTTGAACGGATATGGTCAGTAATAACACGAAGAGAAATATCTGCCTTTTCATCAGCGTGATATTCAACACCTGCAATTTTAATGATGTGCTTCATAATGTTCTGAACCGTATCCACCTCAAAGAGATTGTCAACATCCTGAGCAATACAAGCAAGTCTTTCAAGACCCATACCTGTATCGATATTGGGTCTTGCAAGCGGTGTATAGTTATTGTTACCGTCATTTTCAAACTGTGTGAAAACAAGATTCCAGAACTCAATATAACGGTCACAATCACATCCTACTTTACAATCAGGTGAGCCGCAACCGTACTTTTCACCACGGTCATAATAAATCTCAGAGCAAGGACCGCAAGGACCTGCACCATG
>JAZORX010000125.1:0-8856 GCA_045656845.1 Acutalibacteraceae bacterium
TATGACAGCTCTTCTCAAGGATGCTATCAAGCCTAACCTTGTTCAGACTCTTGAAGGTACTCCTGCATTTGTTCACGGTGGTCCGTTTGCCAATATTGCTCATGGCTGTAACTCTGTTATCGCAACGAGAATGGCAATGCGCCTTGGCGATTATGCTGTTACTGAAGCAGGTTTCGGTGCTGATCTTGGTGCAGAGAAATTCCTCGATATCAAGTGCCGTTATGCAGGTCTCAAGCCCTCAGCAGTTGTTATGGTTGCAACTGTCCGTGCACTCAAGATGCACGGTGGCCTTGCAAAGACAGAGCTCGGCTCAGAGAATATCGAAGCTCTTGAAAAGGGTGTTCCGAATCTCCTTCGCCATGTTTCAAATATTACTAATGTTTATAAGCTTCCCTGCGTTGTCGCTGTTAACAGATTCCCGACAGACACAGACAAAGAAATCGAGTTCATTATCGATAAATGCAAAGATCTCGGTGTAAATGTTGTCCTTTCAAATGTATGGGCTGAAGGCGGCAAGGGTGGCGAAGACCTCGCAAGAGAGGTTGTTGCACTTTGCGAGAAGGAGAACGATTTCTCATTCTCATATGAGCTTGAAGGTTCAATCGAAGATAAGATTGAAGCAATCGTTAAGCGTGTTTATGGTGGTAACGGCATAAGTATCCTTCCTGCTGCAAAGAAGCAGATCGAAACTCTCAAAGAGCTCGGTTTCGAAAATCTTCCGATCTGTGTTGCAAAAACACAGTACAGCTTCTCAGATGACCCGACAAAGCTCGGTGCACCTGACAACTTCACAGTTACAATCAAAAATGTCAAAGTATCTGCAGGTGCAGGTTTTATAGTTGTGCTTACAGGCGATATCATGACTATGCCCGGTCTCCCGAGAGTTCCGGCAGCTGAGAAAATCGACGTTGATGAAAACGGCGTAATCTCAGGCTTATTCTAAAAATAACAGGACTGTGGATTTCCACAGTCCTGCTAAGCATTTCTAAAGCAAAGAAAAAAGGTGATTCAAATGGCAATGTGGCAGCAAGAAATAGAAACTATGCCTCGTGAAGAGCTCGAAAAGCTTCAGTCTGAGCGTCTTTGTTGGCAGGTTAACAGAATGTACGAGCGAGTTGAACTCTTCAGAAAAAGAATGGATGAGCTCGGACTCAAACCTTCGGATATTCACGGAATTGAAGATTTACACAAGCTTCCGTTTTCATATAAGCAGGATTTAAGAGATTATTATCCGTACGGACTCTTTGCAGAGCCGATGGAAAATATTGTTCGTGTACACGCTTCAAGTGGTACAACAGGTAAAAAGATAGTTGTTGGTTACACTCGCAATGACCTTGAAAAGTGGGATAATTGCGTTGCCCGTATGATGACTGCAATCGGTCTTGATAATACAGACTTTGTTCAGATTGCTTATGGTTACGGTCTTTTCACAGGTGGTCTTGGAGCGCACGGTGGTGCAACTAAAATCGGTGCAACCGTTATTCCTATTTCATCAGGTAATACGGCTAACCAGATTCAGACAATGGTAGATTTTGGTTCAACTTGCCTTTGCTGCACTCCCTCTTATGCTATGTATCTTAGTGAAGCAATAGAAGAAGCAGGTCAGACGGAAAATCTCAAGCTTAAAGCAGGTATCTTCGGTGCAGAACCCTGGACAGAAGAAATGCGCCACGCAATCGAAGAAAAGCTTCGTATCAAAGCTTATGATATCTACGGTCTTTCTGAAATTATGGGACCCGGTGTTTCTTATGAATGCGCAGAGCAGTGTGGTATGCATGTTTGCGAGGATATGTTCATCCCTGAAATCATTGACCCTGATACAGGTGAAGTTCTTCCGGCAGGTGCATCAGGTGAGCTTGTTTTCACAACTATCACAAAGGAAGGATTCCCACTTATCCGTTACAGAACAAGAGACATCTGCTCTCTTAATTATGAAAAGTGTGCTTGTGGCAGAACTCATGTTCGTATGAACAAGCCTCAGGGCAGAAGCGATGATATGCTCATTATCCGTGGTGTTAATGTGTTCCCGTCTCAGGTTGAGGAAGTTCTTCTCAAGGTTGGTAGTGGTATTACACCTAACTATCAGATTATCGTTGACCGTGTAAATAATAACGATACATTTGAAGTTAATGTTGAAATGGACGAATCAATGTTTACTGATGATGTTAAGTCTATCGAAAGACTTGAAAAGACCATAACAAATGAGCTTCGCTCAATGCTTGGTATCGGCGCAAATGTGCGTCTTGTTAACCCGAAGTCAATCACACGAAGCGAAGGTAAGGCAAAGCGTGTAATCGATAAGAGAAAGATATAAGGAGGATACTACTATGTATGTAAAGCAGCTTTCAGTTTTTGTTGAAAACAAATTCGGCAGAATTTCAGAAATTATCAATGCTCTTGCTGAAAATTCAATCGATATTTCAGCTCTTTCACTTGCAGATACATCAGAGTTCGGTATTCTCCGTCTTATTGTTGATAAGCCTGAACTCGCAGTAGATGTTCTCAAGGAGGAAGGCGTTATCGTAAAGCTCAGCGATGTTCTTGCAATTGCAATTGACGATGCTCCGGGTGGACTTGCAAAGGCACTCAGTGTGCTTACAGAAGCAAATGTCGTAATTGAGTATATGTACGCATTCATCGGCAAAGCAGACGGCAAGGCTATGACGGTTATCCGTGTGGATGATGAACCCAAGGCGATTGAAGCTCTCAAAAACGGTGGCGTTACACTTCTTACAACAGAAGACATTTCTGCAAGATAAAATTAATTATGATTGAATCAAGATGTGGTATACTTTGTTCGGCCTGCGATTTCGTAGAGAAATGCGGTTGTGGTACCTGTATCAAAACTAATGGAAACCCATTCTATGGTGAGTGCAGACTTGCAAAGTGTTGCCAGGAAAGAAATTTTACACATTGTGGAGAGTGTTACGATTTTCCGTGTGAATTGTTAAAAAGCTTTTCTTATGACCCTGAAAACGGTGATAATCCCAAGGGCGCAAGAATAGAGCAGTGTAAAATTTGGAAATCCGAATAATATAATAAAACCGTAGCAGATAATTCTGCTACGGTTTTATTGTGGTGCAATAATATATTGCATTTATAAATTAATTATGCTACAATTGTTGTGCCAAACAAAATCAAATATTTTGCACACAATAAAAGTATGTGTATTTTTATGCCTTTTGGTAAAAATGCAGATGCTCTGTTTCTGCATATACTTTTTTGTGTGTTATGTAAGAGATTTTGTTTGGCGACAGTTGGAGCTATGTATTTTTCGGTGCACGGCTTCGGCTGTGCACTTTTTTGTTTTAGGAGGAAAAAGGATTATGAAAATCAGATTTAAAAAAGCATTTGCGACATTTTTGACATTAGTAATGTTGCTGGTTGTCATGCCTGTTACCCGATTAGACATTACAGCAAGTGCGGAGACTTTAGGTGGCGCTTGCGGTCAAAATCTTAAATGGACACTTAATGTCGAAACAGGAGAGTTTTTGATTGAAGGTGAGGGGGAAATGTATTCCTATGAAATGGAGCACAAATTGCCATGGTACGATTATTCTTCACTGATCAAGTTCGTAATAGTTAAAGCAGATATCCCGGGAATTGAAAATAATTGGTTAGGAGGCGGGTTTTCTTTTTGTGAGCATTTGATTGCTTTTTCAGTAGATGAGACAAACACCGGATATTCAACTGATGAAAATGGGGTGTTGTTTAATAAAAACAAAACGATTCTTTTTCAATATCCCTGTGGAAATCCGAGAGATGAATATATAATACCGGATACTGTTAAGTGTATCAGTTGGTTGGCCTTTGGTCATAATAAAAATCTTGTCAATATAACAATTCCGGAAGGCGTAACAGAAATCGTAAGTGATGCTTTCTACGAGTGCAATAATCTAACAAGTATAATAATTCCTGATAGCACTACAACGGTGGGAAGTTATGCATTCTCATATTGTGACAAACTTGAAAATGTAACCGTTTCGAAGAAATTAACGGTAATTGAATATGGCACTTTCTATAACTGTGGAAATCTTTCTGATATAACTATTCCCAATAGCGTTGATTTTGTTGGTGAATCTGCATTTGCAGGCTGTGAAGGTCTAACGGATGTTTATTATACAGGAACTGAAGAAGAGTGGAAGGATATTACAATTGAGAGTGGAAACGATGCTCTCCTAAATGCTAAAATTCATTTTGAAGCATCTGAATCAAATGCTGTAGGTGATGTAGATGGTGACGAAAAAATAAATTCGTCAGATGCTCTTGTTTGTTTGCAGTATTCTGTAGGTAAAACAGGACTAACAGAAAATGCATTTAAAGCAGCAGATGTTGATAAGAACGGAAAAGTAAATTCCAGTGATGCATTAAAAATCCTGCAATTTGTAGTTGGTAAAATTGAAAAGTTATAAATTAAAGTCCGACAGAGCAATCTGTCGGACTTTAATCTTTTTTATGAAGTTAAAAAAGGTTTTATTGATTTTATTTGAATATGCTCGAAACTTAAGCCTCCCTTGCCTAAAGGGAGGGGGACCGCGTCAGCGGTGGAGGGATTTTAAGCTTAATGCTTAAGTTTTATTTTAACTCGCACAAAATTCACCACAATCAGCACCAGCGCTGCCACTCCGAGATATCCGCAGACAGGATAAACAATACCGATCAGCTTATCAAATCCGAAAATACTTCCGATAAAGGACAACACAGACAAGCAAAGAATAAGGCTGACCGAACCTTTTTTGCTGATTCTGAACCTTGTTTTTACAAACTCATCAATCGCAAAAACGCTCGAAACCGATGTGCCGAACATTCCTCCGAAAAGAAGAAACGCAAAAATATAGGTAAAGACGGTGTTGATACTCTGTGCAGCAAAAAGCATCGGTAACTGTGCGGAAACCGATTCGGGATTCATCGCCATTGTCAGCATAATTCCCAGAGCGATAAGCAGAAGAAGTATGCCTCCACCAATGATTCCCGTGTAAAGTGTTGATTTTTTCTGAACAGCTTTTCCAATCGGAGTAAGAATACCTATCGAAGCGAAAAGATTGTACGAAACAAATACGATTGCTGAAACGAACCAATTAGAAAGCAGGGGATTTTCGTTTGTGCTTATGCTGAAATCTATGGCTGAAAAACCGTTTTTGTATCCTGAAACTGCAAATATCACGGCAGACATAACTACCAACAACGGAACAGTTACCGAAAAAGCCGTTACCATACCGTTCATTCCGCATATCGCTGTCAATGCAACGCATACGGTGAAAAGGGCAGCGCCGACTAACGGATTAAGCCCGAAAACCTGATTGAGCATTGCACCTACTCCTGCTGTCATAATAACGAAAACACCGAAAAGAAACGACACTTCGAGCGCTACGAAAACTCCACGCAGTATCTTATTATCTTTTTTAATTACGACCTTGTCCATATCGCTGATTCCCGTCAGCTGAACGTATCGGGTAAGAATTATGCCGAAAGCTGAAAGCAGCACAGCCGAAACAGCCATTCCGACAAGTCCGATTTTTCCGAATGAACCGAAAAACTGCCATAGCTCCTGACCCGAAACATATCCTGCACCGAGGAAACACCCTGCAAATGTGAACATCAGCCTGATTGAGTTGATTTTCTTCATTTTACACTTCCTGAAAACAATCTATTCCAAAGTATATTACAAAATCTATCTGATTTCAAGTTTTCCTATTTATAAAATTCTCTGTTTATGGTAAAATAAAGAAAAACACTTAAGAGGGTGTATTAGATGTTTAATTTAGCTGATGTTTTTCAGGATAATATGGTCTTTCAGCGTCGCAAGCCGATAAATATTTTCGGCATTGCTGAAACAGATCAGCGTTTGTTTTTCTATCTCGATAACGAGTTGATTTATGAAGCCGATGTCAGAAAAGGTGATTTCACGGTTTCTCTTCCTGCTCAGGAGGCTATGGAAAATGTTGATTTCAGAGTCGAAAGCTCTAAGGGCGAGTGTAGACCGTTTAAGAATATCGATATCGGTGAAGTCTGGCTCGCAGGCGGTCAGAGCAATATGGAATTTCTTATGAAATATGAAGAAATCTACGAATATGAAATGATCTATTGCGAAGACGAGCACCTTCGTTTCTATAATGTCCCTCAGTATTCTTTCTTTGGAGAGGAACGCGAAAAATTCAAGGATAAAAACGGCTATAATAAATGGCATAAAGCAGGCAGAGAAAACCTCTGGTGCTTCTCAGCTGCAGGATATTTCCACGCAAAGCATCTTCGTGCTGAGCTCGGTGTGCCTGTTGCAATCCTCGGCTGTAACTGGGGAGGTACATCAGCAAGCGCCTGGATGGATACGGAAACTCTCAAGGCTGACCATGAGCTTCGTGTATATTGTGACGATTTTGAAAGAATCGAAAATCTCAGCCCCGATTATGCCGATAAAGAGTATCGTAACCGTCGCATTTCAAATTTGAAATTTACAAGACGCATAAACGATTGCCTTCTCTACGGCTACGGAGAAAGTCCGGTCGTCAAGGCCTCGTGCACTGTTATCAATGCGTTCAGACCAAAGGATATCGGCATAGGCTGGCAGTCTTTCCAGCGACCGGGAGGGTTGTATTCGACTATGCTCAAAAAGATAATCGGCTATACAGTCAAGGGTGTAATCTGGTATCAGGGCGAGAGTGATGATCATTATCCGCATCTTTATTCAAAACTCTTTTCAAAAATGATTGAACGCTGGAGAAACTATTGGAATGATGAGCTACCGTTTATCTTTGTTCAGCTTGCTCCGTTTGAACCCGGTGCTAATTATGTTGAAATGCGCCGTCAGCAGGAGCTTGTTGAGAAGACGGTAAAGGATGCCTATATGGTATCAATCTCCGATATAGGAATGAAAACAGATATTCATCCCAAAAACAAGCACGATATAGGCTACCGTCTTGCATTGAAAGCTCTCGGAAAGGTTTACGGCGAGGATGTGACCTGCGATGCTCCGTATGCCGATGCTGCAAAGCTTGAAGAAAACAATATAATACTTCAGTTCAAAGCTTGTAAAGAGATCATAATCAGTGGTGGTGCCCTCAATGCGATGAAGATCATCAGCGAGGACGGTCCCGTGAAAATGCGTTCCTGCGTGATCGACGGAAATATTCTTACGCTCAGAACGGACAGTGCCTCGAAGAAAAAGCATCTTTGTGTTGAATTCGCATGGACACCGTATCACGAGGTGAATCTCTACAACGAAGCAGGCCTTCCTGCAAAACCTTTCAGAATTGAAATTAAATAATCTTGTGAAAAAGAAAAACCTGTGTCGTTTGACACAGGTTTAATTCTTTTAGGTGGTTCCTTTTTCAAGAGCCCTCTCAAGCCAGATTGTTCCGATATCCATTGCATTGTAAAGACCTTTTTTCTCGCTCTTTTTAACGATGCGCTCTCTCGGACGGCAATCGGGGTCAGTGTTGAGAAGCTGAATGAGAACTCTGTCAGCAATCTCCATATCGTTGAAAGTCTTTGTGCTTGTAATCTGAAGCATAATAACATACGGATCGTTCATGTTTCCGTAGTAAATTGTATTGCCACAGCGAACAAGGGGCTTCCCACGATATTCAAGGAACTTATTGTTCTTTTTAGCCATAGAAATCTACTGCCTTTCTTAATCTTTAAGATAGTTCTTAACTAAGGACTGAAGAAGCTCATCACGGTCAACTCTGCGGATAAGGCTTCTTGCGTTGTTGTGCGTAGTGATATAAGTCGGGTCTTCGGAAAGAAGGTATCCGACTATCTGACTGACGGGATTATATCCTTTTTCATTCAGGGCGTTATATACAAGACTCAAGGTCTGCTTCATTTCACGCTCGTGATCTTCCTTGATTGTGAACTGTATGGTTTTATCTGTCATCATAAACACCTCCGAGTGATTACACATTCATTATATACTATCTTTTACTGGATAACAAGTAGAAATTTTTAAGTTAATGTAAAATTTTTAGCTTCTGAGCGTAATTCCAAGCTCTTTAAGAGCCTCAATAGCACGATTTACGGCTGCATCTGCCTCTTCGTCGTTGAGTGTACGCTCCTTTGAACGAAGCTTGAGGTTGAAAGCAACGCTCTTCATACCCTCAGGAATCTGTGAACCCTCGTAAATATCAAACAATGCGATATCCTCAAGGATTGCACCGACAGCCTTCTTGATAGCTTTCTCAAGAGTAAGAACTGTGAGGCTCTTTTCACATACGAAAGCAAGGTCACGGGTTGTTGCCGGGAACTTGGGAAGGGGAGTATAAGTCTTGTTTGCGTTTCTGAATTCAGCAATAACCTCAAGGCTTACACTTGCAACATAAACTCTTGTATTGAAGCCGTAATTCTCATTGACAACGGGATGGATTTCGCCGAGAACTGCAAGCTCCTTGTCACCTGCGATGAGCTTTGCACAACGGCCGGGATGGAATGTCGGATTGTCGTTAACAGGTACTACATCGTAGTCGTTAAGACCAACCTTTGCAAGAAGCTCTTCAACTGTACCCTTAAGAGTATAGAAATCAGCATTCTTGCCATACATACCGATAACTGCAGACTGCTTCTCAATGGGAAGCTCCTCTGTGCCACGGCTGATATATTCTGTAGAAATCTCGTAAAGAGCTGCTTCGAGGTTGCGGTTGTTATAGTTTCTGGCGAGAACTTCAAGCATTGAGGGGATAGATGTTGTTCTCATAACGCTTGTTTCTTCACCGAGCGGATTTGAGATAACAACAAGCTTGCGAAGGTCGCTGTCTTCAGGTACTCTTATCTTATCAAGAGTTTTCGGACTTACGAATGAATATGTGCAGATCTCAGTAAGACCGCAGGAAAGAAGAGTTGTATCAACGAGCTTAGTAAGCACCT
>JAZORX010000126.1:0-4522 GCA_045656845.1 Acutalibacteraceae bacterium
TGATAAGGTTGCTCTTATTGGTTTCGGTAACTTTGAAGTACGCGACAGAGCTGCCAGAACAGGTAAGAATCCTCAGACTGGTGAAGTAGTTGAAATTGCTGCTTGCAAAGTTCCTGCTTTCAAAGCAGGCAAGGCTCTTAAAGAAGCTGTTAATAAATAATTGCACAATAAAGAAAAGCTTTGGATTATACTTAAACAGTCCAAAGCTTTTTGATTTATATTTCAGAAAATGCAAGCCACTTAGATGCATAGGTGCCAAACAGAAATCTGTTTCCGGCACTATTTTCAACCCAGTCTGACATAACGGTGTACCACCCTCGAAGTTCCTGCCGCAGGTGAAAGTTTGCGGATACTGGTTCTACCCACACTCTGTCATATTCAGTTAGCTCTGACAGTGAAAGAGCTTCGGTAGTAGGGACTGGTCCTTCGACAAGTGCGTCAAGTTTATAATATACTTGAATGTTATTTTCAAACGGAATGCTTAGTCCATCCGGCGCAATAAAGCATTTGTTTATTGCATCAACCAACAGCCAACCATATTCATTAGACCATACGGGCAATCCATGTAAAACACAAAGGTTATTAACAGGAATTTGCTCCGTTGGAGTATTATTAAATGAAGTTCCGCAACCATCTAATGATTTGCCCAGCAGAAAGTCTGTTGAGACGTTATAAAGTTGAGACATTTTCAAAATGCTTTCAATAGTTGGTGATTTTCTGCCACTTTCCCAAGAACTAAGGGTTGGCTGTGATACACCAAGTTCTGCGGCAGCATCCATGAGTTTTAACTGGCACATTTTTCTTGCTGATTTGAATTGTCTTGGCATTTCATCACCATCCTTTTTCTGTGAGATATTTGTTTATTTGTTCTCTGTCAAGATTTTTTATCTTTTCCCTCGCATCGCCATGGCGGGTTATGTAAGAATCATCTCCAAGAGAAACATATCCCTTTAATTGTTCATAAGGGTTATATCCACGTTCCTCAAGAGATTTTATTATTTCCATTAGTATTTTTTCAAATTCTTCGCTGATCATTATTATCATTCCTCTTTGAGAGTTCTTCTTCAGGACGCCTGTTTAAGAATTCTTCGATTTCTTTTTCATTTGCAGCACGAATGCTATATTTCCCACAGTCGGGACATTGTTCTGGCTCTCCGACTCTCTTGAAAAGAAAATGACAAGCATCACAAGCATAAATCATTTGCTTTCACCTCATTCGTTATTGGCTTTTATATATTTTCCTGTTTTTATTCTGGCATCGATGGGCTTTTCAGCTGATTCAGGAATAATCCACATAGAACCAGCCTTTTGTGCCCCGTCTATTCTTCCTTCGTTACATAAAACAATAATCCTTCTTTTTGAAAGATTCCACTTTTCTGCTGCTTCTGAAGTCGATATATATTTCATATCGGGATTACCTCCTATAAATGTATGTATATATTATATTCCCAATCGGGAATAATATCAAGTCAATCTGACAAATTTCTCTGTTTTGTTGTAATTTTTGAATTTTATTCGTGTAATTATAATGAAACCAGTATGAAGGAGGTTTATATTATGAGAAAAAACAAATTACGCATCATACCCATTTTGATTTTAGTGATTACGGTGATTTCTGTCATACCGGCTCACGCAACCGGAATCCCCAGAGAGTCCATTCCGGATAATACTCCACAGGGAGCAGTAGATGTTGCAGAAGGATATATCAAGGATACCCTTTATAAAGTGCAGAATGGTTTAGGATATGCTGATGCAAAAGGTGAAACTAACAGAATTCTTTTCAATGCATTTCTGAACAATAAAACAGGCGGATACAGCTACGGTCTTTTAACCATCATTGCAAATAACGCAATGTTCGAGTACAGAGATGTGTATTTGCGTCCGACCGTTTATGCTGAATACGAAGCAAGAGTAAAAGTTCTACTCGCAGACCTTATCACTGCTGTTGAAAATGGAACCATGACATACAAGGATGCAAAAAAGGAAGCCTATACCCGTGTGTATAAATCGGTCGATCCCAATTATGATCCGAGCGACCGTTTCCTTGTGGATTTCTGCTACTGGGATGTAATTTCGGTTGACGGTGCAATGTTTAACAGAGCACGAAAGGTTTTGCTTGATGCAGAAGCAAAATATCAAGCATCGCAGTGCCAGATTTGCCAGAATTGAGGACATTTTAAGTGAAACCACTTGCATTATTCAGGATTATCTGATATAATACATATATAAGTTTCACAGTTATCCATTGAGATAATTACAGTTTTCCTTGTTTACACAGTGTCATTTGCGCTATGCGTGGATGGCACTTTTTTGTTTTCTTCTGCTTCTTTGTCAAGAAGCACATAACCGCAACTTGCGCAGGAGCGACGCTCTGCGTATGCGTCTTATATCACGGGCGAAAGCTCAAAAGAACTCAGAGAATTAAATTCTTTGGGTTCTTTTTTTATATAAATCAGCCGATACGGCTCTATCCAGGTATATTCCGAGGAGCCGTAAGGCCCACTCGTAATATAAATATTTTTTCTATATAAGGAGGTAGGTGCTTATGAATGCGCATCTGCAAATCAATCAAAAAGGCGGTGATTCATTTGTTTGATGATCTGCCTGAGACAGACTATGTCCTGTTTCTTATTCCCACACTGGCAGAGATTATCTGTGAAGATGTAACGGACCGTGTTCGTGAACTTCATTTCTCTGCGTACAGACAGCTCCAAGCACATCTGAACTTCTATAAGGGGCGAGGATACTGCGAAAAGCTATTGTGCGGCATTGCGAAAAAGAAAGGACAACTGATTCTCAAAACCACATCAAAGGCTGAAATGAAAAAACTCATGAAACCACGCGCACCACACTATAACGGTGCTGAGTTCATACCGGACGAATACAATGTCCCGGAAGAAGAACTTATATGCTGGAGCGAAACTTCCTTCTTAGGACCTCTGAATCATATTGCTTATAAGAGGTACATGAAGGTGTTCGGTGAAGTTTTTCCGGAAGAAGCCAAGAAACTATTACAAACATGAAAGGAGCTTGCACAACAATGAGTGCGAATGAGTATCAACCACTAATTAACAGGATGAAAGAAATTATCCCTGTTATAAAAGAGGCAGATGATGCCTACTACAAGTATAGTAACCCGATTATGACAGATTTCCGATATGATCAGCTTTGGAATGAATTGAAATTCCTTGAGGACTCTACCGGAATTATCCTGACAAACTCGCCGACGCAAAAAGTTTCAGGTGATATTCTGTCGGAGCTGACTCCGGTGCAGCATACAAAACCCATGCTATCAGCTGACAAAACAAAGTCAGTTGATGACCTTGTTAAGTTTGCTGCGAAAGGTCCTGTTATAATTTCGTGGAAGATGGACGGTTTAACACTTGTCCTTCGATACGAAAACGGAGAAATGGTTCAAGCAATTACTCGTGGGCGTGAAGGTATTATTGGTGAAGATGTAACACATACCGTGAAAACATTCCTGAATGTACCTCTTACCATTCCTACCAAGGAGAGCTTTGAGGTCCGCGGCGAAGGCGTCATATCTTGGGAGAATTTTGATAAAATCAATCTCGGTCTGACGGAACCTTATTCAAACCCGCGAAACCTTGCTTCCGGCAGCACGCGTATGCTTGATGCAAATGAGTCTGGAAAAAGGTACTTGGAATTTTATGCGTTTGATTTGATCAGCGACAGCATCGAAAAGAATAGCAAGATTGGTCAATTGCAGTTTCTTGCTGATAATGGATTCGATGTTGTTCCTTATGTATATACAGATGCAAAGGATTCTGACGAAATCAAATCAATTATCGAAACATTTGATCCCAACAAATTTGCGTTTCCGGTCGATGGACTCATTATGGAATATGACGACATTGATTACGGTAAGTCTCTTGGAGCTACCGGACACCATGAAAATCGTTTGATTGCTCTTAAATGGGAGGACCAGTTATTTGAAACCAAATTTCTTGGTGTAGAGCTTGCTACAACCAGAACCGGTATGGTAAGTCTGACAGCAATCTTAGAACCTGTCACTATCGAAGGTACTGTTGTATCCCGTGCTTACTTGCACAACTTCGATATTTTTAACAGCTTTAAGTTCGGCATCGGCGATACGGTTAAGGTCTATAAAGCAAATATGATTATTCCGCAGATAGAAGAAAATGTAACGCAGAGTAATACATATCAGCTTCCTATGACCTGCCCTTGCTGCGGCGAACCACTTGTTGTAAATGCCACATCCGGCGGTACCAGCTTTTTGTATTGCAATAATTCTGAGTGTCCTGCCAGACTGGTTCAAAAGTTCGTTCACTTCTGTGAGAAAACCCGCATGAACATCGAAGGTCTTTCGGAAAGAACCCTGGAAAAGTTCATAGGTCACGGATGGATTCGTAACTTTGGGGACCTATATGAGATTGATAGACACAAGGATGAAATTGTGAATACAGACGGCTTTGGTGAAAAGTCTTATCAGCGTTTGCAGGCTTCTATAGAAAAGAGCCGTAAATGTACGCTTGATAAG
>JAZORX010000127.1:0-20189 GCA_045656845.1 Acutalibacteraceae bacterium
AAACTGACTTTAGGGAATATTCTGCAGTTTACAGAGTATGCTGTTGACTATGTTCAGTAAATTTTTGAAAGGGTGTATAATTATGCAATCATTGATTTTAATAGATAAAGCGGAAGTTATATTTTTTGTCCCCACAAAAAACAAACCAAAAAGATATAGTTTGATGGCAAGCGACATAAATCGTATTCAGTTTGATAAGTGTGTTACAAAATCTTTATTTGGACTTATTAAAAAGGAAACAGAATCAATTAATGTCTTTGCGGGCAAATTGGGTGCTCCCATAGTTTACATAAAGGATGAACATAAAAAGCTTTTCGATGAATACAAACGCGATCTTGAAGAGTATGCAAAGAAAAACTATATTACATTTGCAGATAATACCAAAGAGTAATTATAGAAAATAACAATTTAGGAAACAAATTTATAAAAAAGACCTTGCAGAGAATTAACCCTGCAAGGCCTTTTTGTTATATGGTTTGATTTTATAGCGCTACTGTGTTTTGTGATTCGACCTGCTTATGCAATTTTGATATTGCAGGAAAATATGTAAAAAGCTGAGTGATTATTGAAAGTGTCCATCCTATCGGCCATATGAGATAGAGGAAGGTGAGACTAGGATACATGGGGAAAACAAAATAAACCCAGGGAAATCTTATCAGACACATAAATACAAGTGTTGATATTGTTGGCACAATCGGTTTTCCAAGCCCCTTTAATATGCCGCCCATTACCTCGTTTATTCCGCAGATGAAATATGTGCTCGAAACGATCATCATCTTTTGTCTTGAGAATGCTATTATTTCTGGGTTAGAAGTCATAATAGATGAAAGCTCTCTGGAAAAAATAGCTGAAAGTGAACCGAAACTTGCGCCAAATGCGACCGTAATTAAAATTGCACGAGTAATGATTTTCCTTACACGCTTTGTGTTTCCTGCTCCTGCATTCTGTGCAACATATGGCATTACAGCAAGCGACGGAGCAACAGCGATCTGATAGAGTATACCGTCAAATTGGTTTGCAATAGAAACTCCGGTTGCCGCATTCGCACCAAACCCGTTAACTGCTGTTACAATTACTACATTTGCGAATGAATACATGGATTGCTGAAGTCCTGTTGGAATTCCTAAAAACAACATTTCTTTTAATTCTCTTCCGTAAAAACGGATTTTACTAAAATCAAGGTGAATTATATCATCATTTTTCAATATTGTTATAAATGCAAGTGCGCTTGCCACAAGCTGAGAAATGATTGTTGCAAGTGCAACTGCTTCAACTGTCATATCTGTAAGCGAAAGAAAAACAATTGAAAAAACAACTTTTAAAATACCTGCAAGTATTATAAAGAACATTGGCTTTCTTGTATCGCCGAGTGCTCTTAAGATAGATGCACAAAAGTTATAAAACATAAGAATAGGAGCGCCAATAAAATAAATTTTAAAATAGTTTGTTGCTTTCTGAAGAAGCGCCTCGGGGCAATCTGTCATTTTAAGAAAGGATTGTGCAAATACAAATCCAACAACCATCAGGATCAATCCTCCTGTAATTGCTGTAAGAATTGCCGTCATGACAGCTTCATTGATACTTTTGCTATCCCTTTGTCCTATTCGTTTTGCAACTATAACATTTGCACCCGATGAAACACCTATCATTAAGCTGGTGATAAGTGATATTAGCGTTCCGCAGACACCTATTGCACCAACATCTGAATCGGATGAAAAATATTCGAGTGCTGTCATATCAATAATGGTAAACAGAGATTGCATAACATTCATTATCATGATAGGAATGCTCAACGAGAGAAGACCTTTGGTTACCGGGCCTGAAAGCATATTAACATTTTTCATTTTCATATTTTTTCACTCCCACATTATTTTCTTAGACCATTAATATAATACCATTAAATACGGGGTTTAGATATGTTTTTTTATAAATAAACTTGCACAAAACATATATTTGTTATATAATGGTGTGGGTGATGCAGTATGAAAACTTCTGTAGGATATGTAACAGTTTCTTGTCAGAATCACAAACACAATAGTTATGAAATAATTTTCTACCGTAAAGTAGATGGTACTTTTTATTTTTCTGATGGAAGCTTACCTATTTCATCGGGAAGATTTATTATTGTCCCTCCGGGTACGGTACATTGTTCAAAATACAAAGCAGAGGCGGAAACAATCTATATCCAGGGGGATTTTAATCATATTTTCTCTTTTTCTTCCCCGACGGTTGTTATGGACAATAGCGAAAAAGCCGGAGATTTTTTCGTGAAAATGATTTATGAAAACAGATTTTCAAATCCTGAGTATCTTTCTTCGCTATCAAATGCCCTTGCTCATTTTCTGCTACAAAATATACAAGCTGAAAAAAATATAAGCATTGTGGTCAAAGATATAGTAAATAAAATCTCTGACAACTTTTATGATTCAAATATCAATATAGGTGATATTTTGAAAAAAAGCGGATATGCCAAGGACTATATTCGCGCACAGTTTAAGATATTTACGGGGAAAACACCTGTTGAGTTCCTGATAGAGAGAAGGATTAGCCATGCATGTTATCTGATTCATATATATAAGGAAACGATTCCCTTAACCGAGATAGCAGAAAAATGCGGGTATTCAGATTATGTATATTTTTCAAGAACATTTAAAAAGATAATGGGCATGTCGCCTAAAAAGTATGTGGAAAAACAATAAACAGATTTATAAAAAGTTACCTCACATAGCTTCTTGTCCGAAAAATTTTTGCATTTTTCTTTGTTCAAAACATACAGCAATATGCACAAATAAATGCAAGGATAAGGCAAAAACTTTGTGAAATATTTTTTATAACTTTTTTGATAAAAAACTTGCAAAACTACTATTATTATAGTATAATTAAGGGGCTGTGATATGGCATACGAGGAAGTGGGAGGTTGCCGCACTGTTGTGCGGGTTTTTCCATGGAGAATGTCCGATTCATGAAACCGGGCGACATTAATCACGCAAAACGGCTTACTATGTAGCGTTCAGGGGCTTACTCTGGGCGTCTGTCCGTTTGTGCAGGCTGATTGTATCTTTGACCCGGAGACCGAAATTTGGTTTTCGGCATTATTTATGAGAGGGTGGTAAACACCCGGCTCGGTGTTTTAAAAAAGATACCGTCGTTCCATCACAGACAAAATACTAACAAGGAGGAAACACAAATGGCACAAGCAAGCCAGAAAATGAGAATCAGACTTAAGTCTTACGACCATGTATTGTTAGACCAGTCAGCTGAGAAGATTGTTGAAACAGCTAAGAGAAACGGAGCTAAAGTTTCAGGACCTATTCCGCTTCCTACAAAAAAAGAAGTTGTTACAATCCTACGCGCTGTTCACAAGTACAAGGATTCCAGAGAACAGTTTGAAATGAGAACTCACAAAAGACTAATCGAAATTGCAATGCCAACAGCAAAGACAGTTGATGCTCTTATGAGAATCGAACTTCCTGCAGGTGTTGACATTGAAATCAAAAGCTGATTAGCTTTGTAGTTCGCAAGCTGCTATGCGGCTTGAGAAAAAGGCACTGTCGCATTTTAAGAATCGCGGCGGGTCATGTTCACTAAAGAGTAGTGAACCAATAACCAAAATTGGAGGTGCTTTTATGAAAAAAGCGATTTTAGGCAAAAAGCTCGGTATGACACAGCTTTTTAACGAAGACGGCGTTATGATTCCCGTTACAGTCGTTGAAGCAGGTCCATGCAGAGTAATCCAGAAGAAGACAATCGAAAATGACGGCTACTGTGCTGTTCAGGTTGGCTTCGGTGAAAAGAAAGAAAAACATACCACAAAAGCAATGCAGGGTCATTTCAAAAAGGCTGGCACAGGCTATATGAAATACCTTCGCGAATTAAAGCTTGAGTCTGCAGCAGAAATGAATGTAGGCGACGAAATCAAAGCAGATGTATTCGCTGCTGGTGAGGCTGTTGATGTAACAGGTATCACAAAAGGTAAAGGTTATGCCGGAACAATTAAGAGATGGGGCACACACAGAGGTCCTATGACTCACGGTTCAGGTTACCACAGAGGCCCCGGTTCGTTGGGTGCTTGCTCAACTCCTTCAAGAGTTATGAAGGGCAAGAAGCTTGCCGGACACTTGGGTGTTGAAAAAGTAACAATTCAGAATCTTGACATCGTTTTGGTTGATGTTGAAAAGAATGTCATCGCAATCAAAGGTGCAATTCCTGGTCCTAAGGGCGGAATGGTTATTATCAAAGATTCTGTTAAGGCATAACAAAAACGGATACGAAAGGAGGAAGTTAAATGCCTAACGCGAAATTATTAAACATGGAAGGTAAAGAGGTCGGAAGCATTGCATTAAATGATGCAGTGTTTGGTATTGAGCCAAACAAAACGGCCATTCATACAGTAGTAGTAAGCTATCTCGGCAATCAGAGACAGGGAACACAGAGTGCATTAACACGCGCTGAGGTTCGCGGTGGTGGTATTAAACCTTGGAGACAGAAGGGCACAGGTCGTGCAAGACAGGGTTCAATCAGAAGCCCACAGTGGACAGGTGGCGGTGTTGTATTTGCTCCGAAACCGAGAAGCTACAGAACAAGCGTTAACAAAAAGATTAAACAGCTTGCAATGCGTTCAGCATTATCTGCAAAGCTTGCTGATAACGAAATGATTTTCTTAGACAATATTACAGTTTCTGAAATCAAAACAAAAACAATCGTTAATATGTTCAAAAACCTTGAGGTTTGCGAAAAAACTCTGATTGTTCTTCCTGAAGCAAACGAAAATGTTTATCTTTCAGCAAGAAACATTCCCGGAGTTGGCGTATCTTACATCGGAATGCTTAGCGTATATGATTTATTAAAATACAAAAAAGTTATTATGGTTAAAGATGCTGCCGATAAATTAGGGGAGGTGTATGCGTAATGAAAAGTCCTTACGATATTATCTTAAAGCCCGTTATCACAGAAGGTAGCATGGATATGCTAAGTGATAAAAAATACACATTTAAGGTTGCAACAGACGCAAACAAAATTGAAATCAAAAAAGCAGTAGAAGAAATCTTCGATGTTAAGGTTTCAAAGGTTACAACCATAAATATGGACGGAAAGCTCAAGAGAATGGGCAGAAATGAAGGCAGAAGAGCTGCCTACAAAAAAGCTATTGTTAAATTAACAGAAGATAGCAAAACCATTGAATTCTTCGAGAGCATGGTTTAATACAAACAACACTATTAAGGAGTGAATAGGATGCCGACAAAAAAATATAATCCTACCTCACCGGCAAGAAGATTTATGACGGTTTCTACCTTTGAAGAAATCACAAAGACAGAACCTGAAAGAGCTCTTTTAGAGCCAATGAATAAGACCGGCGGTAGAAATAGCTATGGCAGAATTACCGTTCGTCACAGAGGCGGCGGCAACAGAAGAAAATACAGAATTATCGATTTTAAAAGAAACAAGACAGGTATTGCTAAGGTTATCGGTATAGAATACGATCCTAACAGATCAGCAAACATTGCTTTAATCGAGTACGAGGATGGAGAAAGAAGATACATTTTAGCTCCTTTAGGCGTAACAGACGGAACAGTTATTGAAACAAATCCGGAAGGCGCTGACATCAAGCCCGGTAATGCAATGAAAATTGAGAACATCCCTGTAGGTACACTTATCCACAACATCGAGCTTATGCCTGGTAAAGGCGGACAGCTTGTTCGTACAGCTGGTGCATCTGCACAGCTTATGGCAAAAGAAGATAAGTATTCTCAGGTAAGACTTCCCTCAGGCGAAGTTAGACTTATTGCTTTAAATTGTATGGCTACAATCGGTCAGGTTGGTAACTTAGACCATGAAAATGTTTCTATTGGTAAAGCTGGTAGAAAACGCCACATGGGTTGGAGACCTACAGTAAGAGGTTCTGTAATGAACCCATGCGATCACCCACATGGTGGTGGTGAAGGTAAATCACCAGTTGGTCGTCCAGGACCTGTTACACCTTGGGGTAAGCCAGCATTAGGTCTTAAGACAAGAAAGAAAAAGAACCTTAATGATAAGTTCATTGTAAAAAGAAGAAACGAGAAATAAGTTTCTTGTTCGTTTAAACCTCCGAGAAACATCTCGGATAATCTTTGTCGAAGGAGGATTAAGATGGGTAGATCGGTTAAAAAAGGACCTTTCGTGCAGGAAAAACTTTTGGCGAGAATCGTTAAGATGAACGAGGCCAATGAAAAAAGAGTTTTAAAGACATGGTCGAGAAGCTCAACTATTTTCCCTGAAATGGTTGGACACACCATCGCAGTACATGACGGAAGAAAGCATGTGCCTGTGTTTGTATCAGAGGATATGGTTGGACATAAGCTTGGTGAATTTGCACCAACAAGAACATTTAAAGGTCATGCCGGAAATAAAACAAGCGGTAAATAAAATTTCCTTTTAAAGAGAGGAGGAGTAATTGTGGAAGCAAGAGCAAAACTTAGTTACGCTCGTATTTCTTCAAGAAAAGTCAAAATCGTAATTGACATGATTAGAAATAAGCCAGTAGCTGAAGCAATGGGTATTTTAAAGAATACACCTAAAGCTGCAAGCGAGCTATTGATAAAATTATTACAGTCAGCTATAGCTAATGCTGTAAACAATCACAATATGGATGCAAACAGCCTGTATGTTGCAGAAATCTTTGCAAATCAGGGACCTACTCTAAAGAGAGTAAGACCAAGAGCACAGGGAAGAGCGTTCAGAATCAGAAAAAGAACAAGCCACATTACAATCGTAGTAAAAGAGCTTGAACAGAAATAATTTGAAGAAGGAGGTAGACTCACTTTGGGACAGAAAGTACATCCACACGGTTTAAGAGTTGGTGTTATTAAAGACTGGGATTCAAAATGGTTCGCAAATGACCGCGACTTTGGTGATTACCTGGTTGAAGACTATAAACTAAGAAAATTCTTAAAGAAAGCACTTTTTGCTGCAGGTATTGCAAAAATTGAAATTGAGCGTACAGCAAAAAGAGTTAAGGTTAACATTTATGCTGCAAAACCTGGTATCATAATTGGTAAGGGCGGCAGCGAAATCGAGAAGGTTAAACAGCAGTTAGAGGCTATGACCGGCAAGAGCGTTGCTTTAAACATTGAAGAAGTTAAGCAGCCTGACATGAATGCGCAGTTAGTTGCTGAAAACATCGCTGCACAGTTAGAGCGCAGAATTTCATTCAGAAAAGCAATGAAATCTACAATGGGCAGAGCTATGAAGCTTGGTGCTAAGGGTATTAAAACAACCTGTTCAGGTCGTTTAGGTGGTGCAGAAATTGCAAGATCAGAACACTACCATGAAGGCACAATTCCGCTTCAGACCTTAAGAGCAGACATTGACTACGGTTTCTGGGAGGCTAATACAACCTATGGTAAAATCGGTGTTAAGGTCTGGATCTATAAAGGTGAAATCCTTCCCGAGAGCAAAAAGATTAAGACTGAGGGAGGTAAATAAGAGATGTTATTACCGAAAAGAGTTAAATACAGAAGAGTAATGCGTGGTAGAATGAAGGGCAAGGCTAATCGTGGCAACACAATCAGCTACGGTAAGTATGGTCTTCAGGCGCTTGAGGCTTCTTGGATCACAAGTAATCAGATTGAGGCTGCCCGTATCGCTATGACGCGTTACATCAAAAGAGGCGGTCAGGTATGGATAAAGATATTCCCGGATAAGCCAGTAACAGAGAAACCTGCTGAAAACCGTATGGGTAGTGGTAAGGGTTCACCTGAGTATTGGGTAGCAGTTGTAAAGCCCGGCAGAATACTCTTTGAAATCGACGGCGTTTCAGAAGAAGTTGCAAGAGAAGCACTTCGTCTTGCTATGCACAAACTTCCTATTAAATGTAAGTTTGTAGCCCGCGAAGCTGAAGAAATGGAGGGTTAATCAATGAAGGTAAACGAAATACGCGAATTAAGCGGAACAGAACTTGAAAGTACTCTCGCTGACCTTAAGAAAGAACTCTTTAACCTCAGATTTCAGAATGCTACAAATCAGTTGGAAAACCCAATGAGAATTCGTGAGGTTAAGAAGACAATTGCCAAGATTAAGACAGTTATGGCAGAGAGAAAACTTGCAGAGTAAGCATTAACAATGCTTTGAAAGGAGTGAGATTATGGCAGAAACCAGAAATTTCAGAAAACAGAGAATCGGTAAGGTTGTCAGCAACAAGATGGATAAAACTATCGTAGTTGCTATTGAATACAATGTTAAACACCCTCTTTACGGAAAAATCATAAAGAGAACATACAAGCTAAAGGCTCATGACGAAAATAACGCGTGTGGCATTGGCGATAAGGTGTTAGTAATGGAAACAAGGCCAATCTCTAAGGATAAGAGATGGAGACTTGTGGAAATCGTAGAAAAAGCACAATAATTGATATTGAGAAACGGAGGTAACCAATATGATTCAACAGCAGACGCTTTTGAAGGTTGCGGATAACACCGGAGCAAAAGAACTGATGTGTATCAGAGTATTGGGCGGTTCTAAGAGAAGATACGCGGCAATCGGAGATGTGGTTGTTGCTTCTGTTAAAAAGTCAACGCCCGGCGGAGTTGTTAAAAAAGGTGATGTCGTTAAGGCAGTTATCGTTAGATCAGTTTCCGGCGTAAGACGCAATGACGGAACATACATTAAATTTGACGAAAATGCGGCGGTTATCATCAAAGATGACAAGAACCCAAGAGGAACGCGTATATTCGGCCCTGTTGCAAGAGAGCTTAGAGAAAAAGAATATATGAAGATTCTTTCTTTAGCGCCTGAGGTACTCTAAATTTTAATCTGAAGGAGGAGCCGTAAGATGGCAAAAATGAATGTTAAATCCGGCGACGAGGTTTTAGTTATTGCCGGTAAGGATAAAGGTAAAAAAGGTAAAGTTATAGAAGTTTTGCCTAAGAAAGGCAAAGCAATCGTTGAAGGTGTTGCAGTAGCAACAATGCATAAGAAGCCAAAAGCTCAGGGTCAGACCGGCGGCATCATCAAGCAGGAACTTCCTGTTGACGCTTCTAATGTAATGGTAATTTGCTCAAAATGCAAAAAGGCAACAAGAGCTGCAAGAAAAGTTTTAGATGACGGTTCTATTGTTAGAGTTTGCAAGAAGTGCGGAGAAACCTTTAACGACTAATTTTGCAAAAGGAGGTAAAAAAGCAGATGACGAGATTACAAGAAAAGTATAGCAAGGAAGTTGCTCCTGCTTTAATGGAAAAGTATTCCTATAAAAGTACAATGCAGATTCCGAAGCTTGAAAAAATCGTAATAAACATAGGCTGTGGCGATGCTAAGGATAATGCTAAGGTATTAGACGGCGCTGTAAGTGATTTAGCACAGATTACAGGTCAGAAGCCTATCATCACAAAAGCAAGAAAATCTGTCGCTACTTTCAAAATTAGAGAAGGTATGAACATTGGCTGCAAAGTTACACTTCGTGGCGCAAAAATGTACGAATTCTTAGACAGATTCTTCAATGTAGCACTTCCGCGTGTAAGAGACTTCCGCGGAATCAATCCTAATTCTTTTGACGGTCGTGGTAATTACTGCGTAGGCGTTAAAGAACAGTTGATTTTCCCCGAAATTGACTACGATAAGATTGATAAAATCAGAGGTATGGATATAATCATGGTAACGACTGCGAAAACAGACGAGGAAGCAAGAGAGCTTCTTTCTCTGATGGGCGCACCGTTTGCTACGAAGTAATTCGGGTATAGGAGGAAATTTAAATGGCTAAAAAAGCGATGGTAAATAAACAGCGCAAAATGCCTAAGTTCAGCACAAGAGCATATAACAGATGCAAAATCTGCGGTCGTCCTCACGCGTACCTCAGAAAGTACGGCATCTGCCGTATCTGCTTCAGGGAATTAGCTTATAAAGGTCAGATTCCCGGTGTTAAAAAGGCAAGCTGGTAAGGTATCAAAATTTCGGAAGGAGGTATAAAGATGCATACAACCGATCCTATTGCAGATATGCTTACAAGAATCAGAAACGCAAACTCTGCTAAGCATATTTGTGTAGATGTTCCTGCATCCAATGTAAAGAAAGCAATCGCTCAGATTTTATTGGAAGAAGGATATATTAAAAATTATCAGATTATAGAGGACGGAAAACAGGATATTATTCGTATCGCTCTTAAGTACAACGGTAAAGAAAAGGCTATTTCAGGTCTTAAGAGAGTTTCAACACCCGGACTCAGAATATACAAAAACAAAGAAGAGCTTCCAAAGGTATTAAGAGGCTTAGGTATTGCAATCGTTTCAACATCCAAGGGCATTATGACCGATAAACAGGCAAGAAAAGAAAATGTCGGCGGAGAAGTTATGGCGTTTGTATGGTAAAATGGCTAATTTAATTAGCTAAACTAATTTAGGAGGTGCAACAAAGTGTCCAGAATAGGAAGAATGCCAATCGCGGTTCCTGCAGGCGTAACAGTTACAATTGCTGACGGCAATGTAGTTACAGTTAAAGGACCAAAGGGCACACTTACAAAGGGATTACATCCTGACATGTTAATAAAACAGGAAGGCGAAGAAATCATTATTAATCGTCCTTCTGAAATAAAAATGCACAAGTCATTGCACGGCCTGACCAGAACACTTTTAAGCAACATGATTGTTGGTGTAACAGAAGGCTACGAAAAGAAGCTTGAAGTTAATGGTGTTGGTTACAGAGCACAGTTGCAGGGCAAAAATCTGGTTATGAACTTAGGTTATTCACACCAGGTTGAAATGGTTCCCGTTGACGGTATCACAATCGAAGTACCATCTGCTAACGAAATTATCGTTAAGGGTATTGACAAGCAGGTAGTTGGTGAATTCGCAGCGAAAGTTCGCGAAAAGAGACCACCTGAACCGTATAAGGGCAAGGGTATTAAATACGCTACAGAACACATTAGACGCAAGGAAGGTAAGACTGGCTCTAAGAAATAATAGAGTAGTTAAAGCCTTATAATGTTAGAAATTATGGCAAAATCCATAATTCCAATGACATTACGAAAAAAGGAGTGAATCGATATGATTAACAAGCAGTCAAGCAATGTGGCAAGACTTAGAAGACATAAGAGAGTAAGAAAGACTGTTTCAGGTACAGCAGCTCGTCCGAGACTCTGTGTTTATAGAAGTCTTAAAAACATTTATGCTCAGATCATTGATGATGTAACCGGAACAACATTAGTTGCAGCATCATCATTAGAGGGTGAGCTTAAAGGAACAAATGGCGGAAATAAGGAAGCTGCTAGAAAAGTCGGCGAACTTATCGCTAAGAAAGCAATAGAAAAAGGTATTGATACTGTCGTATTCGACAGAGGCGGATATATCTATCATGGCCGCGTATCAGAACTTGCAGACGGTGCAAGAGAAGCCGGTCTTAAATTCTAAAAAAGGAGGAAAAAGTTTTGGCTCAACTAATAGACGCAAGCACATTAGATTTAAAAGAAAAAGTTGTAAACTTAGGCCGTGTTGCTAAGGTTGTTAAGGGCGGTAGAACATTCCGTTTCAGCGCATTGGTTGTTGTAGGCGACGAAAACGGTTATGTTGGTTGCGGTACAGGCAAATCTGCTGAAATTCCTGATGCTATTCGCAAGGGTATTGAAGACGCTAAGAAAAATCTTATAAAAGTCAACATGGTTGGAACAACAATTCCTCATGAAATAACCGGTGAATTTGGTGCAGGAAGAGTATTATTAAAACCTGCAGCAAAAGGTACCGGCGTTATTGCCGGCGGTGCAGCGAGAGCTGTTTTAGAGCTTGCCGGAATTCAAGATATCAGAACAAAATCTCTTCGTTCTAACAATCCTAAGAATGTTGTTAAAGCAACAATCGAAGGCTTAGCATCATTAAAGAGTGCTGAAGAGGTAGCTCGTCTTCGTGGTAAAAGCGTTGATGAAATTTTAAAATAGGAGGCAAAAGCCATGGCTAAGCTAAAGGTTACTTTAGAAAAAAGTACAATAGGCAGAAAAAAAGACCATATAGCAACAGTTAAGGCACTTGGCCTTAAAAAGATTCGTGATGAGAAAATTCACGAAGCAACACCTACAATCTTAGGTATGATTAAAAAGGTTGATTATATGGTAAAGGTAGAAGAACTTTAATCCAAAAGGAGGTGCCACAAAATGAATTTGAACGAATTATCACCAGCTGAAGGCTCTAAGAAAAAAGCATTTAGAGTTGGACGCGGACATGGTTCAGGTAACGGCAAAACTTCAGGCAAAGGTCATAAAGGTCAGAACGCTCGTTCAGGTGGCGGCGTAAGACCCGGCTTCGAAGGCGGTCAGATGCCAATCTACAGAAGACTTCCAAAAAGAGGCTTTACAAACATCTTTGCGAAAAAATATACAGAAATCAGTGTTAGCGATTTAAATGGTTTTGAAAACGGTGCTACAGTTACTGCTGAGGAACTTTTAAACGCAGGTATTATTAAAAAGGTATGCGATGGCGTGAAGGTTTTAGGTGATGGCGAACTTACAGTTAAGGACATTACAGTTAAAGCTGCTAAATTCACAAAATCTGCAGAGGAAAAAATAGCCAACGCAGGCGGTAAGGCGGAGGTGATCTGAGAATGTTTCAGACATTGCGAAACGCATGGAAAATTCCGGATCTAAGAAAGAAAATGCTTTACACCATCCTGATGCTTGTAGTTTTCAGATTAGGTTCATTTATCCCCGTTCCGGGAATAAATGCTGAAATGATTAAAGAGATGATGGGTGGCTTTGGCGAGGGTATTCAGGGACTCATCAACAATTTCTCTGGTGGTGCGTTAGAGCGTGCTTCCATATTTGCAATGAGTATTACACCTTATATCAACGCATCAATCATATTGCAGCTTTTAACAGTTGCAATCCCGGCTTTAGAAAGACTTGCTAAAGAGGGCGAAGAAGGCAGAAAGAAAATTGCTTCATACACAAGATATGTTACAGTTGTCTTAGCTTTTATTCAAGCAACGGGTCTTTACTTTAGCTTAAGAGGAGCAATGTCAGAAAGTGGTGTGTTTGCTTATCTTATGGTAACATTCACATTCACAGCAGGTACAGCATTCTTAATGTGGCTTGGTGAAGAAATCACAGACAAGGGCATCGGTAATGGTATTTCAATGCTTATCGTAATTGGTATCGTATCTCGTGGTCCTCAGATGATTCAGGCAATCAAGGCTATGGTTGAACAGTCAGGCGGAGTTACAATTCAGTCTGCTGCAACAGTAATTGCGATTTTAGTTATTGCTTTAGTTGCAGTTGGTGCAGTAGTACTAATGAACGAAGCTGAAAGAAAAATCCCTGTTCAGTATGCTAAGCGTGTTGTAGGAAGAAAAGCTTATGGTGGTCAGAGCACACATATTCCGCTCAAGGTTATTATGGCAGGTGTTATGCCAATTATCTTTGCGGTTTCGATTATGTCATTCCCGAAAACAATTTCTATGTTTATTCACGGGCAGAATTCACCGGCAGATGGTGTATGGGGTGCAATATTAAGATGGTTTACAGAAACCCATCCTTTCTATATCATATGCTACTTCTTGCTTATATTGTTCTTCACATATTTCTATACTGCAATCCAGTTTAACCCAATTGAGATTGCAAACAATATGAAGAAAAACGGTGGTTTTATCCCAGGCATCAGACCTGGTAAACCAACATCAGATTATATTTCAAAGGTGCTTTCAAAGGTTACACTTTTAGGTGCATTTTTCTTAGCAATCATTGCGATATTCCCGATTCTTCTCGCATTTGTTCCATCACTTAGCGGGATCTCAATCGGTGGTACATCACTTCTAATCGTTGTTGGTGTTGCTTTAGAAACAGTTAAGCAGATAGAATCACAGATGCTTACAAGACACTATAAAGGTTTTCTTGAATAAACCGGAGGTTATATAATATGAAACTTATTCTGTTGGGGGCGCCGGGTGCCGGTAAAGGCACACAGGCGGCGGAGTTAGCTAAAGAATATAATATTCCCGCGATATCTACAGGGCGTATTATAAGAGGCGAAATTGCGAAAAAAACTCCTGTGGGAATAGAGGCAAAGGGTTATATTGACCGAGGAGAGCTCGTTCCCGACAGTATGGTAGTAAAAATGGTGCAGGAACGCTTAAAAGATGATGATTGTAAAGACGGTTACATCTTAGACGGTTTTCCAAGAACCATTTCTCAGGCAGAAATTATGGAGCGTCTTAATATTTTAGTGGATTTAGTGGTAGAGATTGTAGTCGATGAGGACATTATCGTTGAACGACTTTCCGGTAGACGAGAATGTAAAAAATGCGGTGCAACATATCACATAAAAAGCAATCCACCACAAAAAGATGGAATCTGCAACTTGTGCGGAGAAAATCTTATAAAGCGTGAAGATGATGTCCCTGAGATTATAAGAAACAGAATTAAAGTATACAACGAGCAGACAGAACCCTTAAAAGGCTTTTACAAATCGCGCAGCAAACTTGTTTCAATAGAAGGATGCGATAAAGTTGCTGATACTGCAAATGCAGTTAAAGAAGCCATAAGGGAAAGAATTGTTGAGGCGGAGCTATGATAAAAATAAAATCAGCTCAGGAGATTTCTAAAATGAGGAGTGCAGGCAGAATTACTGCCGAAACCTTTGAAGTCTTAAAGGAGCATATAAAACCTGGCATCTCAACAATTGAGCTCGATAGAATTGCTGCAGCCTATATAAAAAAATGTGGCGGTGGATGTGCGTTTTATAATTATAATGGTTATCCCGGTCATATATGTATCTCAGTAAACGACGAGGTTGTTCATGGGATACCGGGAAGCCGAATTATAAAAGACGGCGACATCGTAAGCATTGACTTAGGTGCGACTTATGACGGATACTATGGAGATGCGGCAAGAACTTATGCCGTAGGAAACATAACTCCTGAGGCACAAAGGCTTATATCCGTTACGGAGCAAAGCTTTTTTGAAGGCTTAAAAAAGGCGGCGGCGGGAAACAGAGTTTTTGATATTTCGGCAAATATACAAAACTTTGTTGAACAAAACGGATACTCAGTAGTCCGTGCATTAGTGGGGCATGGTGTGGGTAGCAACCTGCACGAAGACCCGGAGGTTCCGAACTTTGGAACTGCGGGCAGAGGTCCGAGGCTCGTTTCCGGAATGACAATTGCGGTTGAGCCAATGGTAAACATGGGTACGCATAAGGTTTTAACGCTACCCGATGATTGGACAGTGGTAACAGCAGACGGCGAGCTTTCAGCACACTATGAGAACACAATTCTCATAACAGATAATGGTGCTGAAATACTTACCAAGTGCTAACAGAGGTGATAATATTTTGAATTTTCATGCCGGTGATATAGTACTTTCAAAGGCTGGAAGGGATAAAGACAAATACTTTGTGGTTATGGAAGTCGTAGATGCACAGTTCGTGTTAATTGCAGATGGAGATTTACGCAGAGTAGACAGTCTTAAACGAAAAAAATGCAAGCATCTTACAAATACGGGTGATGCATCTGAGCTTGTAAAAGATAAGCTTCTTGCAGGAACTCGTGTTACCAACCCTGATTTAAAAAAGGAGTTAGCGAAATATAACTAATATTCGTATAGGAGGTTTATCATTATGGCTAAAGACGGCGTAATTGAGTTAGAGGGTGTCGTAACCGACGCTTTGCCTAATGCGATGTTTAAGGTAAAGTTTGAAAACGGACATGAGATACTCGCTCACATTTCAGGAAAATTGAGGTCAAATTATATCAGAATTCTCCCCGGTGATAAGGTAACAGTTGAAATGTCGCCTTATGACTTGACAAAAGGCAGAATCACCTGGAGAGCAAAATAAAGAGAGAAAAAATTGCCGCAAATGGCGGTAAAGTTGCCGTAAAGGAGGTATTTACAACATGAAAGTAAGACCAAGTGTAAAACCTATGTGTGAAAAATGTAAAATCATTAAGCGTAAGGGTAAGGTAATGGTTATTTGCGAAAACCCTAAGCACAAGCAGAAACAGGGCTAATAACTGTGTTCTTTTCCGAGAAAAGCGGCTGAAAACGCAATATGCGTTGATTTTTCTCGGTGTGCCTATAAATTTAAAACATTAAAACAGGAGGTGCAAATCAAGCATGGCCAGAATATCAGGCGTAGACTTACCAAGAGAAAAAAGAGTTGAGATTGGCTTGACATATGTATTTGGTATTGGTCTTTCAAGCTCTAAAAAAATTCTTGCTGAGGCTGGAATCAATCCTGACACAAGAGTTAAAGACTTGACAGAGGATGAAGTTTCAAAGCTCAGAGAAATCATCGACAGAGATTATGTTGTTGAAGGCGATTTAAGAAGAAATGTCGCTCTTGACATAAAAAGACTTATGGAAATCGGTTGCTACCGTGGTGTAAGACACAGAAAAGGTCTTCCGGTTAGAGGTCAGAAAACAAAGACAAACGCAAGAACCAGAAAAGGTCCTAAGCGTACAATCGCTAACAAGAAGAAATAATATTCGCATTTTGTGCGATACAACTGTCGAAAGGAGGAACTATCTAAAATGGCAAAAGTTGCTAAGAGAACTACTCGCAGAAAAGTTAAAAAGAATATTGAACGCGGTGCAGTGCATATTCGTTCAACATTTAACAATACAATTATTACAATTACAGATGTTGCCGGTAACGCAATCAGCTGGGCAAGTGCAGGCGGTTTAGGATTCCGTGGCTCAAGAAAGAGCACACCTTTCGCTGCACAGATGGCTGCTGAAACTGCTTCAAAGGCAGCTATGGAGCATGGTTTAAAAACTGTTGAGGTTTATGTTAAGGGACCGGGTGCAGGTCGTGAAGCTGCAATTCGTGCACTTCAGGCTGCAGGTCTTGAAGTTACAATGATTAAGGATGTAACTCCTATTCCTCACAATGGTTGCAGACCGCCTAAGAGAAGAAGAGTCTGATTAAAAATTTTTGAAGTTAGGAGGAATTACGAATGGCTAGAAATACGCAGCCTATCTTAAAAAGATGCAGAACTTTAGGTATTGAGCCTTCTGTTATGGGTATTAGCAAATCATCCAACAGAAATCCAAAACCTATGAGAAGAAAACAAAGCGAATATGGACGCCAGCTTACAGAAAAGCAGAAGGTAAAATTCATTTACGGTATGCTTGAGAAGCAGTTCAGAAGATATTATGAAATCGCAATTAAGATGCCCGGTGTTGCCGGTGAAAACTTGCTTTCAGTTTTAGAGTCAAGACTTGACAATGTTGTATTCAGACTTGGTCTTGCAAATACAAGAAGAGAATCAAGACAGTTAGTTAACCACGGTCATATTCTCGTAAATGGTAAAAGACTTGACATTCCTTCATACCGCGTGAAAATTGGTGATGTTATCACACTAAAAGAACGCATTAAGGGTACAGAAAGAATGAAGGACATAATTGAGGCTAACTCATCAAGAGCAGTTCCAAAGTGGTTAGATATGGACAAGAAAACATTAACAGGTAAAGTTATTGCTTTTGCTCAGAGAGAGGATATCGATTTTGAAGTCGAAGAGCATCTTATTGTCGAGTTGTACTCGAAATAATATTTTATTTCGTATTACAAAAGCTTTACAATCAGGATTAACCTCGGCTATTACACGGTTAGTTTCGTGTGAGAAATCAACAAAATTTATGAGGGAGGTTAACTATGTTAGAAATAGAAAAGCCAAGAGTAGAGTGTGTGGAGATTAGCGAAAACGGCACATACGGCAAGTTTGTTGCAGAACCCTTAGAGCGTGGTTACGGTACAACACTTGGTAACTCACTAAGAAGAATGCTTTTATCATCACTTCCGGGTGCTGCTGCAACCTCTGTTAAAATTGATGGCGTGCTTCATGAATTTTCAACCATTCCAGGTGTTAAGGAAGATGTTACTGAAATCATCTTAAATATTAAGCAGATTGCAGTAAAGCTTCACTGTGATACACCAAAGGTTGTATATATTGAGGCTGAAGGTGAAGGCGTTATCCACGCCGGCGACATTAAGCTTGATTCAGATATTGAAATCTGCAATCCTGACCTTAAAATCGCAACACTTAACAAAGACGCTAAGCTCTATATGGAAATTACATTTTCTAAGGGCAGAGGTTATGTTTCTGCAGAAAGAAACAAGCAGATTAACCAGAATATTATCGGTGTGATTCCGGTAGATTCAATATACACACCTGTACACAGAGTTAACTATTCAGTTGAAAACACCCGTGTCGGAAATATTACCGACTATGACAAGCTTACACTTGAGGTTTGGACAGACGGTTCTATAACCCCTGACGAATCAGTGAGCTTGGCAGCTAAAATTATAAACGAGCATTTGATGCAGTTTATTGACCTTTCTGAAGAAACAAAGAATGCCGACATCTTAATTGAAAAAGAAGTTGGTCAGAAGGAAAAAGTGCTTGAAATGACAATTGAAGAGTTAGATTTATCAGTTCGTTCCTACAACTGCTTAAAGCGTGCAGGAATTAATACTGTTGAAGATTTAACAAACAGAACTGAAGAGGATATGGTTAAGGTTCGTAACCTCGGCAGAAAGTCATTAGAAGAAGTTATCGGAAAGCTTGCAGCACTTGGTCAGTATTTTGCAAAAAAAGAGGACTAATGCACATTACATTTAATTAAGGAGGTAGTTACAGATGCCAGGAACAAGAAAATTAGGTCGTCCTACAGACCAGCGTATTGCTATGTTCAGAAGCCAGGTTACAGCACTTTTGGCTAACGGCAAACTCGTTACAACTTTACCAAAAGCTAAAGAGTTAAGAAGCATCGCTGATAAGATGATTACACTTGGCAAACAGAACACCTTGCATTCAAGAAGACAGGCACTGTCTTACATTACGGATAAAGAGGTTGTTTATAAGCTGTTCGAAGAAATCGCTCCGAAATATGCAGAACGCAACGGTGGCTACACAAGAGTATTAAAGATGGGCCCAAGACGCGGTGATGCTGCTGAAATGGCAATTATCGAGTTGGTTTAATTCGGATTTTAGATTTTTGTATACAAAAATTATACGGTTTAACCGTTTTAACAAAAACCTGCGAGGTGCAAACCTTGTAGGTTTTTGTTTTTTTTGTTGACTTTAAAGGGAAATGTTCGTATAATTAAATATAGAAATGACAAAAAAGGGGGGCGAAAAATGATTTTACAAAGCTCTTTAAAATACAAAACAGTAAAGATATTTGCAGGACTTCCTAAATGTAAAATAAGAGCACACGAATCAGAAATAAATTCGCCGCCTGATTTTCCTTTTTTACTATTATTACACTAAATTAAAAAAGGAGAATTTAATATGTGGTTTGTTTTTGCATTGCTTACAACTCTTGCGTGGGGTTGTGCGGATTTGTTTTATAAAAAGGGTGCTGATGAAAGTCAGCCTTACAGTCATTTAAGAATTTCAATTTTTGTTGGACTCGTTATGGGAATTCATGCTATATATATGCTTATATTCAGCGTGCCCGAGTATGATTTCAGAAACATTTTAATTTATGCACCTGTATCTGTTATGTACATATTGTCAATGGTGTGCGGATATTTTGGATTAAGATACTTAGAGCTTTCTATTTCATCGCCGATACAGAACTCATCAGGTGCGGTATCGTGCATACTTTGTTTGATTTTTTTAGGACAAACTCTTGATTTCCCAACTGCAGTTGCAGTAATTTTGATATCACTTGGCGTTTTGTTGCTTGGTATATTTGAAAAGCAAAAAGAGGACTTGTATGAAAAAACAGAAAACAAAAAATATAAAATTGGATTTGTAGCATTCTTTATGCCGATATTATATTGCATAATTGACTCACTCGGCACATTCTTTGATGCATACTACCTAGACGATATTGATGCAACACCACTTTTAGGAGTAACGCCTGAAAATTTTGAAAATGTTGCAAACATATCGTATGAGTTAACCTTCTTGCTTGTAGCGATAATCCTTTTTATCTATGTATTTATAATAAAAAGAGCAAAGTTTTCACCTGCAAAGCTTAGCGTAACAAGGACAACTGCAGCAGTGTTTGAAACTGTAGGACAGTTCTTCTATGTCTACGCGATGAGTGGAAACGGTGCAGTTGCAGCACCTTTAATTGGCTCATATTGTATGGTATCAGTTGCATTATCTGCAATTTTCTTAAGAGAAAAGCTACCATTCAAACAGTATATAGCAATAGCAGTAACCTTTGCGGGAATATTGCTTTTATCAATAATTGAAGGATAGAAGCCTTTATAAAAAACTATGGGCAGAT
>JAZORX010000128.1:0-18337 GCA_045656845.1 Acutalibacteraceae bacterium
CAACGATATCAAGAAGACCGATACCGTTTGCACCGCCGAGCTCATTGAGCTTCTCAACGAGAGAAACTGCGTCCATCTCAACACCGTCAACAGCTGTCGGAACGCCCTTCTCGAAGTGGATTGTTACATATGTCGGAACATGGGGAGCCATTTCGGGAGAAACGCCCATCTCAAGGAAGCCTTCCTTGTTGTAAAGCGGCTCGTTTGCAGGATCTTCAAGATCAAGACCTTCGTGTGAAAGGTGCCAGATGTTCTTGTCTTTTGAATAGTTTGTTTCACGGCTGATCTTAAGAGGAACATTGTGAGCTTCAGCATATTCGATTTCCTCTTCACGAGACTTGATATCCCACTCTCTCCACGGAGCGATGATCGGCATATCAGGAGCAAAAGCCTTGATAGCAAGCTCGAATCTTACCTGGTCGTTACCCTTACCTGTGCAACCGTGGCAGATAGCATCTGCGCCTTCAGCGAGAGCGATTTCAGCAATTCTCTTAGCAATGGGAGGACGTGCATAAGCTGTACCAAGGAGATAATCCTCATACTTTGCACCTGCCTGAATTCCGGGGAAAACATACTCCTCAAGGAATTCCTTTGTAAGGTCTTCGATATAAATTTTTGAAGCGCCTGTCTTGATAGCCTTCTCTTCAAGGCCTTCAAGCTCGCTTGCCTGACCAACATTACCTGAAACTGCGATAACTTCACAGTTGTTGTAATTCTCCTTGAGCCAAGGGATGATGATAGATGTATCAAGACCGCCTGAGTAAGCAAGGACAACCTTCTTTATGTTTTCTTTATTCATAATAAAACCTCCAAATATGCATTTCTGCTTCACTTTATGCACATATATTAACACGATATGCATAAATATGCAACAGGAAATTCATAAAAAATCAGTTTTTGTAAACCTGCACAAGCCACTGCAAAAACACGCAGATAATCTATGCAAAATTACAAGTTCATATAAATATAACACTTTTTTCGCCCGATTTCAACACTTTGAAGCAAATTTGATGCAAGAATTTTTTATATATTTTCAGGCACAAAATCCGTTCTGAATATTATTCACAAATTATGCATAAAAACAGAATTTTTGCATATTTTTTCAATCTTATTTTTTGATCCGTTATCAGAATTATTACACTCTGTTTAACCGCAATTTTATGTACTATATCAATAATTGACAAATCAATATCAAATCGGTAAAATTCAAATTACAGAAAAGAAAACTTACAGCGTATGATATACTTGTGAATATGTATCATAAAACTTTAAAGGAGGAATACATATGATTTGCCCAAAATGCGGCAACCAGCTCACGGCAAACACTAAATTCTGCGCCAAGTGCGGTTCGCCCATTGCATACCCTCCTAAAGAAATCGCACAACAGAAACCAATCACAAAACAGACGCTGAATACCGAGGTTACACAGTCCTCACCCCTCACTGTACCTATGCAAAAGAAGAAAAAAAGCAAAATCTCACTTGTTGCCATAACAGTTTCAATCATCGTTGCGGCTGTTTTACTTTCTGTCGCCGGTATTTTTCTCGCAAAACACATGACCAAAAAAGAAGCAGTTGAAAAATCCGATGAACTGACTTCAACTTCATCGGACACAGTAATTTCCCCGGATACTGTGCTTCCATCAGATAACGCTCAGTTAAACAGCAAAATACAAACAACAGAAAGTAAAACATTAAGTGCAGGATTTCTTCACACCGTTGCCATCAAGGATGACGGCACAGTAGTGGTAGTCGGAGAAAACGATTTGGGTCAATGTGATGTCAGCGAATGGACGGATATAGTTGCTGTTTCTGCAGGAAGCTTCAATACAGTCGGACTCAAATCTGACGGTACAGTTGTTTCCGTCGGAGAAGACCGACAACATCATTTATCTGCATACGTGGGGCGTTGGACGGACATCATAGACATTTCTACTGGGGGAAATTATACTTTGGGGTTGAAATCTGACGGAACCGTTCTGATTACAGGCCAAGACTATAATTTTCGAACATTAGATGTAAGCGGTTGGAAAGATCTTGTTGCCATCTCTTCAAATGGACTGGTTTGGGGTCTTAAGTCTGACGGAACTGTCGTTATGGCAACTACATCCGCTGATTCACATACATTACCTTTAGACCGTTGGAACAATATAGTGGCAATTTCTACTGGAGATCTTCATGGTATCGGATTAAAACCAGATAACACTGTTGTTTCTTATGGTGATAATTCCTATGGGCAATGCGATACTGATGCTTGGTCCGATATTGTTGCAATCTCTGCAGGCGATTACCACACTGTAGGTCTTAAATCTGATGGTACGGTTGTTGCTGTTGGTAGTAATTCTTCCGGTCAATGTGATGTCAGTGAATGGACAGATATAGTTGCAATTTCAGCTGGTGCTTATCATACCGTAGGTCTTAAATCTGATGGTACAGTTGTTGCCGTCGGCGCCAATAATGTTGATACATACGCCGGTCAATGCGACTTGGATTATTGGTCAGATATCCGTCTACCCGAATAATAACGGATAAGGAAGTGCCTTACGACACTTCCTTTTTATTTTCTTTTTTCTCTGGAATCAATCAATCTTAGTCAGTGACAATGCCACCGTTATTCAATGCTGGAATAAACATATCAACAGATAAATTATAATAGAAATTTTACAATCGATATGTTATAATATCGCGGTAAAGCTATTTTTAATCAAGTAATCAAGGAGTTTTGTTATGTTCAGTTTTATCAGGAATTTTCTCATTGCGCTGATGTCCTTTTTAACCGTTGCGGCACCTTTCGGAGATAATCAGCCTCCCGAGCGCAGATGTGCGCCCGAAATCAGCGGTACATTTCTTCAATCCTGGATGAGCAGCACATGGGACGATGAGCGATGGGCATCGGAAGTTAAAAACATGCAACGAGACGGTATTGAATATCTCGTTTTGCAGGACATTGCAAATATGGATGCAGACGGCAACTGGACTGTTTATTACGACAGTACGATTCCTGCTTTCGACAAAGCAACCTTTGGCGGTGATGTTGTTGAGGCTGCTCTTGATGCCTGCAAGGGTACAAATATCAAAGTTTTTGTCGGTCTGACGATGTTTGACTCATTCTGGCTGCTCGGCAATTTCACGGGAGAATATAAATCTGTCTGTGCAACCACTGCCGATATGCTCGAAGATGTTTACGACAGTTACTATTCTGTAAGCCCCGAAAACTTTTACGGTTGGTACTTTACTCTTGAAATCAACAACCAGATAAACTGCGGACCTCTTATGAACAAAATGGTCAGAGGCTTTAACACCGTGCTCGACCGTGCAACAGAGGTTGACCCTGCCCTGCCTATGATGATCAGCCCCTATACTGCACATTATCTTGATCTTGGCGATGTTGCAACCTATTCACAGTGGCTCACTTTCTTTGAGAAAACAGCTTTCAGAGATGGTGATATCGTTGCACCTCAGGACGCAATCGGCGCTGATTGGATTGAGGAAGACGACCTTGTCAGAATCTGGGAAATGTACTCAAGTGCAGCCGAAAAAGCAGATGCAGATATAAAGTTATGGGCAAACTGCGAAAACTTTGACATCGCAACGGGACCGAGCATTCTTGGCGGAACGATTCTCCGACCTGAGACAGAAAACATTGAATCCGTCACGGCTACACTTGACCGATTTGTTATGCAGCTCGATGTCGCTTCACGCTACTGTGAGAATATTATCGCATTCTCTTATTCCCACTACTATTCACCAAACCTTGTAAAGAGTATGTATATTGAAACCTATCGTGACTATGTCGCAAACGGATATGTGCTTGAAACAGAAAAACCCACAGCTCCTGCAAACGCAACAATCGTTTCAGATGAAAATGGTGTAACATTAAGCTGGGACGCATCTGAAGACAACTTCGGTATTGCCTACTACCGCATCTGCAAAAACGGCGAATTTTTCACCCGTATTGAAAATTACAAATGGGACTATCCCCTTACTGTAACAGACGCCGAGGGCGTATCAGGCGACACATACACGATCATAGCAGTTGACGCCGCAGGAAATCAAGCACAGACAGAGATTACCGTTGACTGATACAGTAAAATCAATACGATAAAAAGCAAAACCATCAGATGAACCACCCCAATTTATATGAATAGCACAAAAAACCTATGGTAGTTTCTTTAATACTACCATAGGTTTTTCTATTGTCCGTTTTTTACGGACCTGTTCAACAACGCTTGCTTTTATCTATATTCAGGAATTCTTATATTTTTCCAGTCGTTGACATCACATTGTCCATCATCGTTTTGACCAGTAGTAACAACAGTTCCGTCTGATCTGAGTCCAACTGTGTATTCATCACCTGCCGAAACAGCAACTATGTCCGTCCAATTTTCGACATTGCATTGTTCATCGCCATTCCATCCTGCAGCAACAACAGTTCCGTCCGCTTTTATCCCAACAATATGACGTCTGCCTGCCGAAACAGCAACTATGTCCGTCCAATCACCGACATTACATTGATCAAAATCATTCCTTCCTGCTGCAACAACAGTTCCATTTGATCTAAGTCCGACAACATTTTCATCCTTTGCCGAAATAGCCACTATATCTGTCCATTCACTGACATCGCAGTGGCAATTATAATCACGTCCAGCAGAAACTACTGTTCCGTCTGATTTAAGTCCGAAGGTATACTCAGTATTTGCTGCAACAGCAACTATATCTGTCCAACCATCTACCTCGCATCGACCATTTGGACCTTCCCATCCAGTCGCAATCACAGTTCCATCTGACCTGAGTCCGACAGTGTGATAAGCAGCCGTTGAAACAGCAACTATATCCTTCCAAGTGCCGACATCGCACTGACCATAAGCGTTATTTCCACCAGCGACTACTGTTCCGTCCGATCTGACTCCAAGGGTATGAGCACCTCCTAACGAAACAGCAATTATATCCGTCCAACCGCTGACATCGCACTCGCCCCAATAGTTAGATCCAACAGCAACAACGGTTCCGTCAGTCTTTATGGCAACAGTATGCTCAGTTCCTGCCGCGATAGTTTCGTTATTACGAACAATTAATCTTACATCATCATTCTGCGCAGAATCGTTCTTTGACGGGACTTCCGAATCAGTCTTATCATCAAATTTTTCAACAGGCTGGTCATCATTTTCCGAGTTAAGAATTATCTTGTCAACCGCCTTTTCATCATCATTATCAACGATTACTATGATTACAATAATCTTCGTCTCTCTCTGCTCGATTATCGGTTCTGTTGATACCTGCGTTCTTTCAGAAACTATACCTTCAAGAGTAATCTGATATTTGCCATCTTTCTCAAAATCGATATTGAAGATAGAGTTACTTGATTTTTCGTTGATAACATTTTCAAAGCCGCTGAAAACTGAGCTTTTGAACAGTTTTCCCATTTTGAAGCGGTCTACTTTAATATTATATTCTTTATAAGGAAATATTTCTGCGTCATAAACGAGCAATTCCGTCTGCTTTTTAAGCACAGGAAAATCGGTTATGTATTCACCTTTCTCCGACTCTGACTTAAAAATAATGGAGTCAGTTACGAAAAGACCGCCCGTCAAAAGCACAGCGACTGCTATAATAATCGCAATTATTCTGAGCAAAGACTTATTCTTTCCATCTTTTGATTTTTTCAGTTTTGCTTCTGTTACAGGCTTTGGCTGTACAGGTTTTTGAGTCATCGGAGTAACAGGTCTATGTGCCGTCGGAGTAACAGGTCTCTGTGCTGTCTGAGCAACAGGTCTCTGTGCTGTCGGAACAACCGGTCTCTGTGCTGTAAAATTAGCACCCTGTGTTCCGCACTTTGCACAGAATTTCATGTTTGGGGTCAATTCATTTCCGCATTTAGGACAATTCATAAAACTACCTCCTAAGATACACTTTTATGACCGTATCATAACACCAAGCTTTTAGTTGTCTGTAATTTGAAATTTACTTTTATGAATCAAACTTCGTCAAAGTACCTGCGTCGTATTCGAAAGGTACGAAGCCTGCGTCGAGTGCAGGACTGTTTTCTGCGAGAGTGAAGTCTCTGTTTTCTGCATCCTTGAAAAGAGGATCTGCGTAAACAGCGTTGTTATAATATCCCTGAGCCGTGAGAATAACAAGTGACTTTCTGTCAAAAAGCTTTGTAGTATGACCGGAATATACATTGCCGCCTCGCTTATAATCCCAGTAAAGGTTGCTGTCGTCAACGAACCAATCCTTTTCTGTATCGAAAGCATAAATTGAAGCATTGTCTACTACGAGGATATTGTTAGTCAATGTAAGAGAATTGTGCTCCTCGTGCCTTGTTACGATGAATGCACCCTCACCGCCGAATGCAAAGATATTGTTTCTTACGACATTGTCTCTTCCGTAGTGCTGATGGAAGGTTTCGGACGAACAGTCGTAAACGAGGTTATTCTCAACGAGCATTTCACTTGAGCCTTCGTCGAGGTAGATACCCCATCCGCCGTAGCCGTACTGTCCTTCGTCGCAGCCGACATTATGGATAACATTGCCTGAAATAACCGTATCGGGCTGTATACCGAGGGTGTAGATACCACCCATATCAGAGAGCCAACCGTTACCTATGTTATAAATGAGGTTATTGCTGATGTTGATATTGTTAGTCGGATGGTCGGCATAACCCCAGTTCCAGCCAACGGAAATTCCCGTGTACCAGCCATCGTGAATTTCATTGTAAGTAAGGTCGCAATCGTATGCGTGAGTAAGAAGGATGCCGATTGCGTTATTGTAAATTCTGCCGTAATTGCTGATGTGGCAATCGTGGACATTGATATTCTTTGTTGTAGCGGGGATAACAAAATCACCGTGAATAAAGACTGCGTTACCACCGATTGCATTGAAATAGCAACTTGTTACATCGCAGTTCTGCGATCCTTTGTCAAACTTAATAGCCGTGTATGAAATATTTTCAAAGCGGCAATCAGTAAAGTTGATTTCCTTTGAGCCTTCGATATAAATTGCTGCAGGAACCTCGAAAGCTGCCTGAGGATGTTCCGTACCGTACTTGACATTATCATATAACGGATGATCCTCAGGGTACGGATTGCCCGTAAACTTACCGTCGATGTAATCCCAATCCGTATTTATGAAATCGATACCCTGAAAAGCAATATTTGCAGCATTTTCAAAAGTCATAAGCTGCTCTGTCATACCTGCGCGAAGAACTGTATTTTCAACAGTATCACCATCTTCGGGAATGTAATAGAGCTTTTCTTCTGTTCTGTCGAGATACCATTCGCCGGGTTCGCAAAGAGCTTCTCTGACATTTTCGAAAACATAGTTATCGTCAACTCTTATTTTCATCGCAGTAGGCTTGGTTGTTTCGATTCTGCCCGTTGAAGTATCAACAGATTTCATCGGAAGAATTTCATCACACCAGAAGTGCATAATCTTAACCGTTACATCGCCTGCGTTTGCGAAATCAAGAACATCTTCTTTATGAGCATAAAATGCTGCCGAATAAATGAAGAAATCCGCCGTATCCCAGGAAGCCTGAACACCTTCTTCCGTACTCGGATCTGCTACCTTGAAAACATCCTCTTTCGGATAAACGGGACGTGCAAGGCGCTTATCTCCCTTGAAAAGTGAATGGAAATAGTCGTCATCAGAATCTATATTGATATCCTTTACAAAAGCTTTTACGCCGTTGATCGTTGTCTCGCTGAATCCCTTGATTTCCTTTGAGCCTGAAAACTCGACCTTTTCACCGGGATAAGAACGATAAAGAACATTGTCTCTGTCCTCAGCGGTAAACTCAACTGTTTCGTCAATTATATATGTACCCTCTCTGAACCATACGGTTACGGGAGAGTCAGAATCATCTGTTTTAAGAATTTCCTTCGCTCTTTCAAGCGTTTTAAGAGGAGCTTCGGGTGTTCCTGCATTGCTGTCGTCTCCGTCCGTAGAAACAACAAGATCATTTTCACCAAAAACAAACTCGCCTTCATCAAACGCAACCTGAACTCTTTCCTGCGTTTCACCGTAAACGCCTTCGGTTTTAACCCAACCGGGGGTAAAAATCGCACCGAGCCAGGTAAAAATAGCCATAATAAAGGCAATAATCTTTGTCATAAACTTCAACCTCGCTTTATTAAATTTCAAACCAAATACTTGTTACTTAATATTTTAATACATAGACAAGAAAAATGCAAGAACGAAAGACAGCAAAAAGCCGCAACGAAACCGTCGCGGCCTTTATTATTCAAAAAATCAAGGTTGTTATTTTCTATTCTGATTAAATATTAGTAAGAACAAGGTTCAAATTGAGTGTTTTCGCTTTTAAAATATCTACACAATCAACATCGTTGCCTTCCATCCAGCAATATACACGAATACGGTTGATGCCTGCTTCAGCACTAAAGTAAGCATTTGCAGCCTTGTTTGCATCTGTTGCACGGGTGCCGAAAGCAGGACCTGCATACTGAGCTTCCTGCATTATGTTCTCACCGTTGCCTGTCGGTGTGCGTCCCGTGAAAGCAGATTTAATGTAGAGATCAGGAACCGTTGCACCGTCTGTATAACATGAATAGTCTGTGTGGTTTATTGAGTCAGGCTCATACATAACAACACGATTCTGAAGAGCATTGTCCGGTTTTGCCGAAAGGATTGCATCAGCTTCTGAATTCTGAGCAACTGTACCACAGTTTACAAGAGCAACACGCATTGCCGTGAGCACATCCGGATTGTCATCGCAAGTAACAGTTGTCTCTGCCCAGTAAATCTTCTGAGCCTGATCAACTTTTACAAAAACATCAAATGCAACATATCCACTTTCAACATCACTGTTTACCTGAGTTGCATTGATATAACCTGCATCGTCAATTGAACCTGCAAAGAATGTCGGAAGGCTTTTTGAAACATACATATCTGATGATACAGGCGTAAGAAGCTCGGGAAGATTATTCTGATTGCCTGCATAGGTTCTGAATCTTGAATCGGTCAACCCATTAAAATCAGTGCGTATAAGGCTTGTTGTGAAATACTTGGTATTTGCTGAAATCTCTACCCCACTGCCTGAGCTGACAGTCAGCCCCATTTGTTCAACCTCAACACCGGGTTTATAAGACGGAACCAATCCGCTTTCGTCGTATGTGGTGATTTCCTCTTTCTTTTCCTCTGCGTTTTCATCCTTTTCCTTATCCGAACAAGCCGAGAAGCTTATTACAAGAGAGAGAGCCAGAAGCATTGCAACGATCGATCTGAACATTTTCATTTTTATTTCCTCCACTGTAAATAAATTCAGTATATTTCTATACTGTAATTCTAATTCTGTCACAAAAAAATAAAAATGTCAATATAAATAAGCCGTATAGCCATAGCAAAATTATACGAAATATGTTATAATGAATTTGTTAATTTTCTATGGAGTGAAAACTATGCTTAACATAACATTCGTCTGCACGGGCAACACCTGCCGCAGTGCAATGGCTGAGGGTCTTTTCAAAAGGCTACTCAGTGAAAGAGGTATTACGGACATCACCTACAGAAGCTGTGGACTTGCAGCTTACACGGGCGATGAGGCATCTCCTCAGGCTGTCGAGGTCTGCGCTGAAAGAGGAGCTGACCTTTCGCATCACCGTGCGACAGTTTTCAATCAATATATACTCGACGAAACAGATATTATGGTCTGTATGACAGAAAGCCATAAGAACGCAGTTATGCGGATCAATCCGACTTTCAGGATACTCGTTCCCGAAGGAGGAATCCCCGACCCATTCGGTGGCAATGAAGAAATCTATCGCAACTGTGCAGATAAAATCGAGGCTTTTCTTGAAAGATTTCTTGACAGCATTACGATGGATATTGTACCTATGAAAGAGGGACATATAAAGGAAATCGCAGAGCTTGAAAAGGTTTCTTTTTCTGTTCCGTGGAGCGAAAACGGACTTCGGGCCGAGCTTAACAACGAAACGGCACATTTTCTTACAGCTGTTTCCAACGGCAAGATACTCGGTTATATAGGAATTCACGAAATCTGCGGAGAAGCTTATATAACCAATGTTGCAGTTTTCCCCGAATACAGACGGCTCGGCATCGGTGAGACGCTGATTGATGCGGCAACTCACGGTGCAGAAACGAGAAATTGCGAATTTATTTCTCTTGAAGTGAGAATAAGCAACATTCCTGCTATTGAACTTTACAAAAAAGAGGGTTATAATATCGTAGGTCAGCGCAAGAATTTCTATTCTAACCCGACCGAAGACGCATATATTATGACCAAATACCTGAGGTGAACTCAATGAAGATATTGTCTATAGAATCATCCTGCGACGAAACAGCAGCAGCCGTTGTTGAAGACGGCAGAAAGGTGCTTTCAAGCATCGTTGCTTCGCAGGTTGAAGAGCATAAAATTTACGGTGGAGTTGTGCCCGAAATCGCATCAAGAAGGCACGTTGAAGCAATATCGGGAGTTGTTAAATCAGCTCTTGAGGATGCAGGCTGTACTATCAGGGATATTGATGCCGTTGCCGTCACTCACGCACCCGGACTCATCGGTGCTCTGCTTGTCGGTGTCAACTATGCAAAGGGAATAACGATGGCATCGGGTCTTCCGCTTGTTCCCGTTCACCATCTTCGTTCACATATCGCATCAAACTATATAACGCATCCCGATCTGAAGCCACCGTTTCTCTGTCTTGTTGTTTCGGGTGGTCACAGCCACCTTGTTGAGGTAAAAGACTACACGGACTTCAGAGTCATCGGCTACACTCACGATGATGCTGCAGGCGAAGCAATGGACAAGGCAGCCCGTGCAATGGGTCTTCCCTACCCCGGTGGACTTAACCTTGACAGAGTTGCAAAGGATGGCGACAGCAAGGCTTACAAGATGCCTCATCCCCGTGTTGACGGTGCTCCATACGACTTCAGCTTTTCAGGTCTTAAGACAGCCGTACTCAACACAATAAACATCGCAAAGCAAAAGGGCGAAGAAATCAACGTCCCCGACCTCGGAGCTTCTTACATAAAGGCTGTTGTTGATTGTCTTACGGAAAACACTGAGAAGGCTGCTGTTGACCTCGGGTATAAAAAGATCGCTCTCGCAGGAGGTGTTTCAGCAAACTCCGTCCTCAGAAGAGAAATGACGGCTCTTTGCGAAAAGCACGGATGGGAGCTTTACGCACCCGAGCTTAAATACTGCGGAGACAATGCCGCAATGGTAGGTGCTCAGGGATACTACGAATTTATAAGTGGTAACACAGCAGACCTTTCCCTCAACGCCTGCGCAAGTCTGAGCATTGAAAAAACAAGATAAACGAAACTGCTTCACATAATGTGAGGCAGTTTTTTTCATAAAAACAATTTCTTTTTCATAATATTTCCTTGAGGTGATGTTATGGAAAAAGATGTTTCATCCAAAAAAACGCCCGAAAAAGACAAGAAACAGAAATCGGGCGAAAAAGTCAACAAAGTAATTCTTGTTCAGGCCGCTGTCTGCGGTTTTCTTATACTTCTCGTTTTCCTTGCAGGAAAGTTCAGCCCGTCAGCCTTCGATTTTCTGAAAAGCGAGTACGACAGAATTATGTCCGTCAATATGGGGGCTGATGAGCTTTTTCAATCTGCCAAGGGTGTTTTCAGCCCCGTTGAAGAAGAAACCTCCGAAGAAGAGCTCAACGGTGAGGGTGGCGAAGACGATGAAAAAGAAAACTCTGCCGTTGCAGTTATGGCTTCACTTGAAAAAAACAAAATTATAGTCACTCCTCTGCACGGTCGTATCACCTCCCGATACGGCTACCGTACAAACCCGATCTCAGGAAAATACGGACTTCACACAGGGGTTGACATTGCAGCAAAGGAGGGGTCGGACATCGTGGCAGCTTACAACGGAGTTGTAAAAGACACGGGTTACGGTGATAAGAAAGGTAATTTCGTGCTGATGGAGCATTCAGACGGCACACAGACTCTCTATTGCCATTGTTCCGAGGTGCTTGTGACGGAAGGTTCGGTCATCCGTGCAGGAGAGGTAATTGCCCTTGTGGGAAGCACGGGTTGGAGCACAGGACCACACCTGCATTTTGAAATTCATTGTGACGGTTCTACCGTAGATCCTCTCGGTTACATCGAAGAGGATGATGGCAGAGTATGAAATTTTCCATACGCAATGTTTCAATCGAAATTGGTTTCTGGTTCATCGCAGTAATCGCCCTTATGCTGACCTTATTCCCCGAAACGCAAGCTTTCTACTGCTTTATTTTCTGCATCATTCACGAATTCGGTCACCTTTTCGCAATGCTACTGACAGGCAGAAAAGTCTCTGCCCTGCAATTCGGATGCTTCGGCATAAAGATATACACTCGCAACGACTATGTCCCGTCCTTAAAAGAAGCTTTTATTGCTGTCGGTGGCCCTGCTATGAATCTAGTTGCTTCTTCTTTACTTTTCATCGCAGGAAAAAACGACCTTGCCATAATCAATCTGACTCTTGCTTTCTTCAACCTTTTACCCGTTTCAGAGCTTGACGGAGGTCATATCCTTTCAGCTCTTTTTCCTGACAGCAAATGCACAAAAATAATGAGCCTGTCCCTCTGCTTACTTATGCTCATTTCAGGGCTTATAATAGCCATTTACTCAAAGAGTAATTTTACATTGCTTATCGTTTCGCTCTACCTTCTGACCGGTATTGCCGACAAAAAGAATTAACGCAGCTCTGCACTAAGCAAAGCTGCGTCTGATTATTTTTTAAGATTATATTTTTTAATTATTCCCGGATGGAAATGCGTGTCCGTAAAGAAACGCAGACCAAGATAACCGAATTCAAACAGGCACTTCACTCCGTTTGAAAAAGAAAGGAAGGAAAGACGACGAAGAAGTGTTGTTATATGTTTAAAGAGCAAATCGTAACTCTTTGCGTCTTGTCCGTAGTCTTTTTTGAAAACAGCGTTCCAAAGATAATAAGACTGAATGACATTAAGCTCCGTCTGCCTGATTTTGGAAAGATTATCTGTCCTTGAGAGAAAGAAATCAATTTTTCTGTAATCCTTGAGCTTTCTTACGGGATTTTTAACGAGTCCGTCCTCGATAGCCTTTTGGCTCATTATGGTATTGGGTGAAATACAATACTGCAGGAAGGAACATTGAGTCGCTTTGATTCTGTTTGCAAGGTTAACAGTTTCCATAAGTTGCTCTTCAGTTTCGCCGGGAAGACCAACTATAAAATTAGCAAGGGAAATGATGCCGAGCTTATCGCATATTTCAAATGTCGGCTCAATTTTTTCGTAGGGAATTCCCTTTTTCATTATCGCAAGCTGCTCTTTGCTTCCGCTTTCAATGCCGAAATCGACCCATCGGCAGCCGCACTCATAGCAACGCCTGAACTCTTCTTCACCAAGAATACCAATACGAGTCTGAAATCCCCAGAAAAATTTAAGTCCTGATTTTTCAAATGCATCGCAGACCTCATATACCTGCTCTTTATTTTTAAAGCAAAGCTCATCACAGAAGTATAATCCGTCAACACCATATTCCTTGACGAGTATTTCTGTCTCTTTCATAAAATGTTCAAGTGCACGGCGTCTGTATGTGCACCTGTGTGTAACCTGATTAACGCAGAAGGTACACTTTGACGGACAACCCTTTGAAAGATAAACATAAACAAGATTGCTGCACCCGTAAAGATACTGCGCATATGCTTTGACATCAACGAGAGTGTAATCAAGAAGAGGAAGCTTCGTCAGGTCAACAAACTCTCTTTGTGGAGTTACGACAGCTTTGCCGTTATCATCACGGTACGCTATACCCTTGAGTTTTCTTAAATCTCCTCCGTTTTCAAGAGTCTGCATAATCTCAAGCCAGGTTGCCTCGCCTTCGCAGAAGCTGAGGTAATCTGCATCTGCACCGTCAAAAACAATCTGAGGGTCACAGACATCGCAGAATGTGCCACCCCATACAATCGGCACTCCCTTTTTATGAAGCTTTTTCGAAACCTCCGTAGCTCCTTCAATATGCTTGACGGATGAAAGAGATATACCCACAACATCGGGTCTGAATTCATCAAACACCTTTTCAATGTTGATATGAGAAACCGACATATCGCAGATTCTGACCTCATATCCGTTTTCTTTAAGATATGAACCGATGGATATAAGACCGAGTGGCAAAGAGACAGCATGAATCAGATCGCAGTTATACGGCATTATGAACAGTGCTTTCATTCCCATCACTCCTATCTTATATTACTATGCTAAAATATTACCATTTGACAGCAAGAATGTCAACTGAACAATAAAAACAGAATTCCGAAAATTACCGGCTGATGCGCCATATATATTTCAAGCGAATGTCTGCCTATAAATTCAAGGGGTCTGCAGGAAAATGCGGAAAGCATTTTCATTTTATCCGTTCTTTTCATAAGTGAACAGATGAAATATCCTGTAAAGAACAAAAATACCCAAGGGAAAAGCGGGAAATAATCTGCTGAGCTGAAGCCAATCTGAGGGAAGCCGAAAAATGCTGTTATATCGTTTGCGTACAGGAACTCAGGCACATTCAGCAGTTTGTATTCACCTATCCCGATTATCCCCTTTGTTATATCGTATGTCAGCAAAAACAGCAGAAAGTTTATCGCAATACCCACTGACGGATGAATCTTTTTTAAAACAGGCTCAAGCAGAGCAGTTATAAGCATTGATGCGCCTATCAGGCTCAGCACACCGTGAATTATAATCTCTTCGGGCATTACGATTGCCGTAACTGCCGTCAGCACGAGTGAGCAGCCAAAAACGATCAATCCCCTTTTCAGCTTTTTTCTTCCGAGCTGAATGCAGAACCCCGAAACAAGGATAAAGCTCCAGCATATGCTCTGCTGAAAGATAAAGCCTTTCTCCGTTCTGAACCACGGAATTGACACCCCGAAAAGATAGACAAGGTCCCACATCGTATGGTAAATAACCATAGAAATTACGGAAAGACCACGGATTATATCAATAACAGTATATCTGTTTTTCTTAATCTTTTGCTTCATACCAGCTCTTACCCGAATGGACATCAGCAGTCAGCTTGACATTCATAGCCGTAGCATTTTCCATTTCTTCCTTTACGATTGACAGAACTTTTTCTTTCTCATCCTCAGGAGCTTCGACGATAAGCTCATCGTGAACCTGCATAATAAGACGGGCTCCGAGCTTTTCTTCTTTCATTCTTTCGTAAACCCTGATCATCGCAATTTTAATGATGTCTGCTGCCGTACCCTGAATAGGCATATTTCTCGCTACTCTTTCACCGAACTGACGAAGCATTGCGTTTGAGGATGTCAGCTCGGGAAGATAACGCCTTCTGCCGAAGATTGTACTGACAAAGCCGTTGATTTTGGCATCGGCAATAACCTTTTGCATATATGAATCAACGCCTGAGAAATTATGAAGATAGCCTTTGATGTATCTGTCTGCTTCGGCTCTCGTTACGCCAATATCCTTTGCAAGTGAAAACGCACCGATACCGTAAACTATACCGAAATTGACAGCCTTTGCTCTTGTTCGCATAAGGGGGGTCACAGCCTCAACGGGCATATTGAACACCTGCGAAGCAGTTATGGTATGGATATCTTCACCGTCGTTGAAGGCGGCAAGCATACGCTCATCCTCTGCGATATGAGCAAGCACTCTGAGCTCAATCTGCGAATAGTCGGCATCGATAAGAACATAACCTTCCTTTGCCACAAAGAATTTGCGAAGCTCCCTGCCGACTGCACTTCTTACGGGAATATTCTGCAGATTTGGCTCTGTCGAGGAGATTCTGCCAGTTCTCGTTTCCGTCTGATTGAGAGTTGAGTGAATCCTGCCATCGGGTGCAACACACTTCTTAAGACCATCGCAATAGGTCGATTTAAGCTTTGCGAGAGTTCTGTATTCAAGAACAAGTGAAACAATCGGATAATCGGGTGCAAGAGCTTCAAGAACATCTGCGTTGGTTGAATATCCCGACTTGGTCTTTTTCTTTGAAGGAAGCTGAAGCTTTTCAAAAAGCACCGTTCCAAGCTGTTTGGGTGAATTTATATTAAACTCTTCACCTGCAAGGTCATATATTTTTTCAACAAGTGAGTTGATCTGCGTCTCAAGCACGGCACCGTACTCCTCGATACTCTGCGAGTCTACGAGGAAGCCCGTAACCTCCATCGAAGAAAGCACCTTAGCAAGAGGCATTTCGATATTATACATAAGATCCGTCTGACCGTTCTTTTCAAGCTCGGCAGAAACTTTTTCCCATGCGCCGCTGAGAGCTGCCGTATCAAGTGCGAGCTGATCATCTTCGCTCATCACGGGTAAAGCACCGCCGTATTCCTGAAGAACTCTTGACGGGTGATAATCACTTGCAGACGGGTTAAGGATATATCCCGCGATCATAACATCGCTTATTTTTCCTCTGATTTCAAAACCTCTTGCAAAAGCCCACGAATGAAGAGGCTTTATATCGTATGTGATTTTCTCCTTCTTCCCGTCAGAAAGTATCTCTGCAAGCTGAGAAGCAAAGATAAAGCTGTTGTTTTCAGCAATGTAAACTGCACCGTCTGCAAAGAAAGCGATTTTCACAACTTCGCCGTCATCGTAAACAGGGATAAAATAAACAGTATCATCAAGCCTGATTTCAGCAAGCTCGTCAACATACCTGACCTCAATCTTTTCAGCCGAAGCCACTTCTACGGTTTCGCTGTGATGTGCACCAAGCTCGAAAGTTTCAATCATCTTGAACATTTCAAGGGATGCAAGAAGCCTCGTTGCTGCGCCCTTATCTCCTTCGGTCTGCATATATGCATCCATATCCGTATCTATCGGAGCCTCAAGCGAAATTGTGCCGAGCTTACGACTGAGAAATGCCGACTCCTTACCTTCAACAAGCTTTTCACGAAGCTTCGGTTTAATTTCAAGAGAATCAATATTTTCGTAAATATAGTCAATGCTGCCGTATTTCTGAATAAGCTCGCCTGCAGTTTTCGGGCCGACTCCTGCGACACCGGGGATATTATCCGAGCTGTCTCCCTGAAGAGCCTTGAGTTCAATCATCTGCTTCGGAGTAACACCGTATTCTTCCATAATCTTCTGCGAATCGTAAGCTACGGTCTGCGTTCTGCCCATTTTGGTTGATGCAAGAAGGACAGTCGTATTTTCGCTGACAAGCTGAAGGCTGTCACGGTCACCCGTTGCGATGAAGCATCTGTCCCCTTCCTTCATCTGCACACTGAGAGTGCCGAGTATATCGTCTGCCTCCCAGCCTGCTTTTTCAACTACCGTATAGCCCAGAAGAGCAAGCAACTCTTTGAGTACCGGCATCTGCTCACGAAGCTCGTCCGGCATACCCTTTCGTCCTGCTTTATATTCCGTATACATTTCGTGTCTGAAGGTAGGTGCTTTGACATCAAAAGCAACGGCTACCCTGTCCGGCTTGCAATCCTCAAGCAGACGGTGGAAAATATTCATAAATCCGTAAATACCGTTTGTATACCTTCCGTCCTTGGTGGTCAGAAGTTTTATTCCGTAAAAAGCACGGTTTAATATGCTGTTTCCGTCGATAACAAGAAGTCTCATAAAAAGCCTCCCATAAAGAATTAAATTAATTATATCATACTTTTGACAATTGTGGTATATTCGTGGTAAAATATTTTTCGGTGATTTTGTGAAAATTGGAAATATTGAAATTAAAAACCACGCAGCCCTCGCTCCTATGGCAGGTGTTGCAGACAGAGCATTCCGTGAGCTTTGCGTCAGCTACGGAGCAGCATATGTTATCAGCGAAATGGTAAGCTCCAAAGGTCTTACAATGCAGGACAAAAAATCAAAGGAGCTTCTTTTTCTGTCAGATACAGAAAGACCCGCAGGCGCACAGATTTTCGGAGACAACCCTTCAATTATGGCAGAGGCTGCTTTGAAAACACTCAGCTTCAACCCCGACTTCATCGATATCAATATGGGCTGCCCTGCACCTAAAATCGCAGGTAACGGCGGCGGCTCTGCCCTGCTTAAAAATCCACCGTTGATAAGTGAGATTGTCGATGCAGTTGTCAAGGCTTCGCCCATTCCCGTCACGGTAAAAATACGCATCGGCTGGGACATCGACACAATCAACGCAGTTGAGGTTGCCAAAAGAATCGAGGCTGCAGGTGCAAGTGCACTGACCGTGCACGGCAGAACTCGCACGCAGATGTATGCCCCTCCCGTTTACCTTGATGAAATCGCAAAGGTAAAAAAGGCAGTGAATATCCCCGTCATCGGTAACGGAGATATCATTGACGGCAAAAGCGCTAAACAGATGCTTGACGAAACGGGATGCGACTTTCTTATGGTCGGCAGAGGAGCTTTGGGAAAACCGTG
>JAZORX010000129.1:0-7355 GCA_045656845.1 Acutalibacteraceae bacterium
AAGATGCAGGCTTTTGTTACAATGCAGGGATTGCCCGTAAATCTTGCAACAGCACAAAAAGCAATTGCCGATATCTTTGTTGATAAGGTTCCTGTTAAAGTAACCGTAGAAAAAATTATTTCTGAGGTTGCACGCACTTACGGTGCAGAACCTGAGGAGATTTACTCAAAGAAGCAGAATGCTACCATCACAGGTATGCGTCAGATGGCGATGTTCATCGTCAGAGAATTAACCGGACTTTCTACAAAAGCAATCGGCCGTGAATTCAATCGTGACCACGCGACTGTTATTTATAGCCTCGAAAAGTTCCAGAAGAGATATGACGACGACAGTAAAATCAGGCAGATGGTTGACGGAATTATCAAAAATGTCCGTGACGGAATCTGATTTACCCGGAGGTAAAGTTAAATGGCTTTCAATATTTTTAAAAAATTTAATTTCGGACTTAAGAAAACCCGAGACAGCATGTCGGGTGCGATTGACGATATAATCAGCGAAAATGAAGATATAACTGATCAGCTTTATGAGGACCTTGAAGAAATTCTCATTATGGGTGACGTTGGAATGAACACATCTGCTGAGATTTGTGAAAAGCTTCGTGATTACGTTTCAAGAAAGCACCTGAAAAAAGCTTCACAGGTTAAAGGAGCTATTAAAGAAATCGTTGCTGAATTGCTTGAAGGCGGAGAAGATATGGGTCTTGTTACAATGCCTTCCGTTATTCTTGTTATTGGTGTTAACGGCGTCGGCAAGACTACAACTATCGGTAAAATGGCTGCTATGTATAAGGCTGAGGGTAAGAAAGTTATTCTCGGTGCAGCTGATACATTCCGCGCTGCTGCGATTGATCAGCTTGAGGTATGGGCTAACCGTGCAGGAGTTGAAATCGTTAAGCATCAGGAAGGAGCTGATCCTGCAGCTGTTGTTTACGACACTATACAGGCAGGTAAAGCACGTGATGCAGATATTATTATCTGTGATACTGCAGGCAGACTTCATAACAAGAAAAATCTTATGGATGAACTTGCAAAGATTTACAGAATAATCGATAAAGAACTCCCCTACAATGACCGTGAAAGTCTCCTTGTTCTTGATGCAACAACGGGTCAGAATGCAGTTAACCAGGCTCGTGATTTCAAGAATGTTTGTGAAATTACCGGTATAGTTCTGACAAAGCTTGACGGAACAGCTAAGGGCGGTATCGTTCTTTCAATCAAGAATGACCTCAAGGTTCCGGTTAAATTTGTTGGCGTAGGCGAACAGATTGATGATTTACAGCCGTTTAATCCTTTGGCATTCGCTGAAGGTCTATTTGAAAACGAAGTAAAACATGATGATGACAATATGTTTATGCCCAAAGAAGAAACAGAGGAAGTTGCTGAATGAAAATAATTATTGCAACCCATAATATGAAGAAGAGAGCTGAGCTTGAGAGAATACTCTCCCCTCTCGGAATTGAAATTGTTACCGATAACGAGATTGGTTGCAATCTCAGAGAAGTTGAGGAAAATGGCACAACTTTCTTTGAAAATGCTTTGATTAAAGCTAAGGCAGGTTGTGAAGACAGCGGACTTCCTTGCATTGCTGATGATTCCGGATTGGTTGTTGATGCACTCAACGGCGCTCCGGGTATATTCTCAGCCCGTTACAGCGGAGTTCATGGTGATGACGAAGCGAATAACGACAAGCTTTTAAAAGAGCTTGAAAATATCCCTGATGAAGCGAGAACAGCAAGGTTTGTTTGCTCTGTATGCTGTTATTTTCCCGATGGAAGAACTGTTGAAGCAACCGAAGCCTGCGAGGGTACAATTTTCAGAGAAAGACACGGTAACGGAGGATTTGGTTACGATCCCCTCTTCTGCTGTAACGGTCAGCCGTTTGGCGAGATTTCTGCAGAAGAAAAAGATAAAGTCAGTCATCGTGGAAAAGCTTTGAGACGCCTTGCGGAAGAATTAAAGAATTATATATAACGGAGAAAACTATGGAAGAAAAAATGACAAGTAAAAGACGAGCTGAACTCAGAGGTCAGGCTAATCGTCTTGAACCGCTTTTTCAGGTCGGTAAAGGCGGAGTATCTGAAGCTTTGATTGCTCAGACTAATGATGCTCTCAGGGTGCATGAACTTATAAAGCTGAAAGTGCTTCTTGAATCTGCTCCCGAAACACCTAGAGAAACAGCAGAAAAGATTGCTGCTGCAACAGGTTCTCAGGTTGTTCAGGTTATTGGTGGAAGTATGATATTCTACAAAGAAAATCCTGAGCTTCAGGCTGAAAAGAAAGCAAAAGACGCAAATAAAAAGTCAGGTACAGGCAAAGGCGCAAAGGACTTCAAAAAGAAGTATAATGCTATCGCCAAGAAAAACGAAAAGGATCAGAAAAAATCTCGTTATTCAAAGGCATCTAACGGCAGATTTTACAAATAATTATCATTGATGAGCGGAAGGAGTTGTGATAGGATGGAAAAGAAAGAGAGTTCAACTGTTGCACAGAACAAAAAAGCCTATCACGACTATTTTGTTCTTGAAGAATATGAGGCAGGAATTGAACTTTTCGGTACTGAAATAAAATCAATCAGACAAGGAAAGATCAATCTTAAAGACTCATGGTGCAATATTATTGAAGGCGAAATTTTCGTCAACGGTATGCACATCAGCCCTTATGACCACGGAAATATTTTCAATCGTGACCCTTTAAGAGTCAGAAAGCTTCTGATGCATAAAAAGGAAATTAACCGACTTTTCGGAACAGTAAAGCAGGACGGACTTTCGCTTATTCCCCTTTCTGTTTATTTTAAGAAAGGCAGAGCAAAAGTTAAGGTTGGTCTTTGTAAGGGTAAAAAACTTTATGATAAACGCGATGTCGCAGCTAAAAAGGATGCAGCTAGAAACATCGAAAGAGCTATGAAAGAGCGTTTTCAATAATCATGGGGATGAAAGGATTTCGACGGGGATTCTGAACTGTGATAAGCGAGTAGTGGTGCGGGACCACTATAAAATCCGTAGTTTATTAAAAATAAACGACAACAATACAAAATTAATGGCTGCTTAATGCGGCCCATCCTGTTCAGTAGTACCACGGACTGAATAAGGGTGTCGATCAGTGGTGAACGTGAATGTGCCGGTAGCCTTGAAGCGCATCACGGATTAAAGGCTACCGTAGGATAAAGCCTGTTTGTCGGCGTTATCTGAGGGGAATCCTAAAAGATAAACTATACTCGTAGAAAGTTGCGGGAATGGGTTTTCGGACGCGGTTTCGATTACCGCCATCTCCACCAAAAAAAGGCAATCTTCAAAAGAAGATTGCCTTTTTGCTATTTATTAAGTTTAAATATCTGAGTAAGATCTGAAATACCCTGCAGCTTCGGCTCTGGTAACCGTTGACATAGGATTGAATCCGTGATCAGATAACACTTCAAGCATTAAAGAAATCGATCTAACTATTCCTGCAATGCCCTTATCTGCACCTAGCTTTATAAATGTAAATGCAAGCTTGAATGCACTCACTTCAGAATTATCATCTGTTGAGTCAGCAGATCCACATAAAACATTTAAAGCCTGATTCAACTGACCTGCCGTAAGCGGTGCATCCGGGCTGAATGTTGTTTCAGATGTTTCGGTCATAATACCGTTTATGAGAACATATTCAATATCGTTATAGTTCTTATGACCGGGTTTAACATCTTCAAACTTATCAACATAATCAGGATGAGGAAGGGCTTCAATAATCTTATTTGCTATGTACTCGTGACCTGCTGCATCCGGATGACTGTCAACATAAGTAGTACCTGCAGTATCAACATATGTGTAACCGAATTTCTCGGCGCCGTCAATCATCGGCTTATTTGCAATTGCCATAATTAACTCAACTATTGATCCGGAAACAACAGCAGCATCATCACCTGCACTGACTCCGTCAATCTGCTCACCGACAACACCATCATAATCAAAATATTTACCCTTAACACCGTTGTCACTCATACCAACGACCATAAGTGTAACATCCGGATTAAGATCATAAATATCCTGTATCATAATATCCCAGTTCTTATAGAAATTACCAAGACCATATTCAAGAGCCGATGGGATAGTCTCTAAAAGTTCAGGGAGAGCACCTGCAAGATGAGCAACTTCAACGAGAGACTCGATTGTGCTGACATCCATTGAACCGGTATCAATAACATCCTGAAGCATTTCAATATACTCATCAGCAACATTCTTTTTTTCAAGAACATCAGCAACTACCCATGTGAGATAAGCACCCCAGTCGTTGCCACCAACACCGAGAGTAATGAGATCAGCTTCAGCAATTGCGTTTTTATAAGCTGTTCTGTACTCTTCGCTTCCTGCATATCCTACAGCATCCAACTGGCTCGGATGGAAGAGATAATCATCTACAGCTTCAAAGTCATCCTCGAGCATATAACGGATCTCAATCGTCCTGAATCCCGGTGCAGCAAAGGCTGTCATTGAGCCGTCATCAATAATAGCATTTGCTAATACATCAGCATACGAGCCCGGAACCCTGTAATAAACAGTTTCCTGATGTGCTCGGTTAAACTCTCTGTCGTTCTGTGTGATCTGATCACGATAACCACTGGCAACACTGTCACCAAGGAGCAAATAATTCTCATATTGACCCTTATGAAGGTTTACTGCCTCATCGTTAAGGTCAGACGCAAAACAAACAGATAAGCTTGAAAGAAGCGCAAAAATTAAAAAAGTTGATAGTAAGACTTTAGATAATTTTTTCATAAATTTACCTCCACACAATTTTCTTTATCGTAACACATTTAAGTTATTTAGTCAAGAACAGCAATATGTATAAAATATAAAGCCTCTTACGATTGTAAGAGGCTTAGCTTTATCTTCTTCTGGACGGCACTTTTTTCTTCGTGTCAAAACCTTTTTTAATAAGAGGTATAAGAGGGATGAAAACGAGTAATGTAATAACCGCACTGTAAGCAAACATTTTTGCTGAAGGTAGAGTAATCATCTCTCCGTACTCTTCGTACTGTACACTTGATGTTTTTGCAGCAAGCGCTCCGAAATAAGGTCCGACAACCATAGGAATAAGAACAACAAAGATCATTCTGATTCCCTGGAACAAACCTGCCTTACCTTCAGGAATAAAGTCTTTGACTGCAGCATTAAGCTGAATAGTAAGAACAAGATATCCGATAACAGTAGGTGCTACACCTATAAGAACACCTATAAGATTTGTTGTCGTTGAAAGAATAAACAAACCGAGTGCCATAAGAATAACGGACGGAACAAGGCCAAGAGCTTTGTTTTTATCTGATATCTTCATAAGCAGAATTATACCTGCAACGAGTGCTGCAATAACAAGAACAGCCGGAATGATCACACCTGCAGATAAGAAATTAAGATTTGCATTTGCAGGAATAACAACATCACCGAGGTAAATGAATAAGTACGGGAAGAATACCTGCACGGCTACTGAAAACAGACCGATTGATGCTAATGAAAGATAAAGACGAGAATTGTTTTTAATTACTGAGGGTCTGAAACCGTAGAAAAGGTCACTCCAATAATTTGAGTTAGAGGGCTGTTCAACTTTCGGCTTAGGATCTTCAAGAATAAAGAAACCGAGAATACCGCAAACAGTAACAAGTGCACCAAGACCAAGGAAAAATACATTGTAAGGAATGACACCGGCCTGAGCAAAGGAACCGACACCCATAACAGCACCCATAGCAGCAAAACCAACAAAGATAAATGCTGTTTCAACCATTGGTCGCGTTTTAGGTGTGGTAACATCAGTAACCCAGGCATGGAAAACAGAGTCATTACTGGTAGAACCCATGAAAGTCATCAGAACGTCCATAATTATAACAGCCCACACTGTGCCGAGAAGTATCTGTGCTCCGTCAGTGAGACCGAATATTTTTGCAATACTTTCATGAGAAATGAGGCCGAACATCGCAGTGATGATACCCCATACAGTATAACCGATAGAAATGAAAATTTTTCTTTTTCTCATTTTATCGCTGAGTGTACCCATAATGAATGTTGTTGTAACGGCTGTAAAAGCAGAAAGGCCAACCATTATGCTGATTGCTTCAGGTGTAGTCATAACGCTTGCTCTTGCAGCTGCATCTGCATTGGCATAAACATAATTGTGCAGGAATGTATTAAAATAAATATTTTCAACATTCCATGCAACAGCACCCATAAAATTAAACAGCAATATGTTAATCCACAGGCGTTTAGAAAGCTTGTCTTCCATAATTTCAATTCCTTTCACAAAATTCGATTCATTATACCATATATTTGTTAAAAAGAAAAGAGAAAAAAATAAATCCGAGCCATGAAGACTCGGATTTTTTATGTCAGAATAACTTATTTAGCACCGAAGATGCGCTCTTCTGCAAATCTTGTAGCGATTACACCTTCAGGCTCGCCTGTTTCCTTAGACTCAAGGAGAATCTTCTCGATTGTGTTGTAGATATTGTTAACCTTTTCGAGAACTGCTTCCTCATTGTAGTCTCCAGCTGCTTCAGCTGCTGCATTGATAACACCACCACCGTTGATGATGAAGTCAGGAGCATAGTAGATGCCTCTTGCCTTAAGAGCTTCACCTGCTGCGAGGTCGAGGATAAGGTTGTTAGCAGCACCTGCAATTGCACGGCAGTTGAACTTCGGAATGTTTGTCGGGTTAACAACAGCACCGAGAGCACAAGGAGCAAGAATATCGCATTCCTGTGAAAGGATCTCGTCAACTGAAACTGCAGTTGCACCGAACTCTTCAACAGCCATATCAATCTTTTCCTGCTCAAGGTTAGCAACGATGAGCTTAGCGCCAGCCTTATGAAGGTGACGGCAAAGGTCATAACCAACCTTACCAAGTCCCTGAACTGCGATTGTAAGTCCGTCAAGAGAGTCTGCGCCAATAGCCACCTTTGCAGTAGCCTTAATTCCCTGCCATACTCCACGAGCGGTGAAGGGCGAGGGGTCGCCACTGTTCTGAGGAAGACCGCAAAGATACTTGGTTTTGCGGAGCATAACAAGTGCGTCATCACAAGTGGTGTTTACGTCTTCTGCGGTGATGTAATCTCCGCCAAGTCCGTTTACTGCCTCAGCGAAAGCCTCGAACATAGCTTCTGTCTTCTGTGAGGGATCAGCAATAATAACACCCTTTCCACCGCCGTGAGGAAGACCTGCAACAGCATTCTTGTGCGACATTCCGCGAGAAAGACGAAGTACGTCGAAGAGCGCATCGTCATAGGAAGCGTAGGGGAACAGACGGCATCCGCCGATAGCGGGTCCGAGATTTGTGTTATGTACCGCGATAATAGCCTTAAGTCCTGCCTTCTCGTTGTTAACGAAGAGGACTTTT
>JAZORX010000130.1:0-4742 GCA_045656845.1 Acutalibacteraceae bacterium
TTTGTTCTGGAACACATTAAGACGATTACCTAAACCGATTACGATATTTCCCCAAATCTGTTTATGTGCCTGACGGAATATACCGTAAGGCGGAAGAGCCGGATGTTCAGGCGGCAGTGTTCTGAATCTCGCATCAAGTTCTTCTACAGAGGTCGTAGAAAGTATCTTATAAATAGTACCAAGGCTTCTTTCCTCTTGAGGTAGCAGTTTATCCGTTCCGGGATATGTAAGTGTTCTTACATAATGAAGCAATGCCATCAATAAATTCTTTTCTGCCTTTTCCCAGAAGTCTGCACGCTCACTCTTATTAGAAGTATTGCTTATAATAATTTCTGCCACATTCTGAACAAGATTTATATCATCTGAAATATCTACTATACAGTTCCATCCGTCTGACGATGCAAGGTCGAGAAGATTGTATGCTCGGATATAATAACCCTGTTCTCTTAAAAACTCTGAATACATCTCATAAAACTCAGCTTTGGGGTCAACCATTATAAGACTTTCACCTCGACGTGCCGCCTGCATTGCAAAAGGCATTACAAAACCTCGTGACTTACCCGTACCGGGTGCACCGTAAACTATTACATTACGGGACATACCAAGTAAATCCTTCATAGCAATATAGCTGCCGTTGTCTGTTTTTCCAAACAAGGTTTTATCCAAAGATTCAAGGTTTCCTTTTTCAAGTACCTCTTCTATTTCCTTATTGTTCATCCAGCCTGATGTACCGTGTGTGCCTTCAGGCAATATTTCTATTCCCCTCGCTTTGTCCTTTACGGTTTTATACCCTGTAATAAAAGACATTCCTTTTCTCGTTAACAAGCAATACATAACAACGATAAAAAAGAGTATCCCGATACCCGTGGGAGTAAATACCGCAGATATATTGGCTATGGGGTCTAATGAAAGTAAAGGTTTATCTGCACCTTTCCATACATTTTCATAAGCAGACATAAAGGAGCGTACTATCATTCCGTAAAGATATAAAACCAATAAAAATATTCCTATTATCTTCGGTATTGCAGATTTATATTTCTGCCACAGCTCTATAATCTTATTTTCTAACTTTTCCACAAGACTTGATAATCGGCGCATATAGATAGTCTCCTTCCTTAGTCATATAGGGCATAGGTCTTGATTTATAGGGCACCGTTATTCTGAGAAGCTGTTCAATAACAGATAATTCTACAGGGTGGATAATTACATTACTACCTTTTAAAATTTTACCTGCCGTTTTTATGTGCTCTGTCAACATTACTGCGTGTATCTTTTCGTTTCCTCTTTGCAGAAGTCTCGGTATATTACCGTCAATTGCTATAAGATACTTTTCTCCTGTAGATTTCTGCACAGCATCGCAAACAGCGTTTCGGCTTATCTCATAATCGTTGGGTAATATAGCATCCAGAATTTGTTTCTTATAATTCTTGATACATAGTATTTTAAGTTGCCTGAATCCTGTATCGTTCATTGGAATAAAACAAGCCTCACACTTAAATTTCTGCACACCGTCAAAATAACTCTCTGCGGTAGAGGCTGTAGCCTTTGAATTTTTAGATGCCTTTACCAATTCATCGAAAGAAGCTTTTCCGGTTATAAGTACCTTTGGCTTTTTTCTGCAGGTGAGAAATTCCGAAGAGAAAGTACGTTGTTCAGCATCGGGATAAATCCCGTCATAACTGTCGGAAACATAATAACAAGTAAAGGCTGACTTTTCTGCGTAGAGAATACCAATAAATCTTGAACCTCCTAAAACATTTTTACCCTTTTCCCGTCTTAACATAAACGAGGGTAAAAAAGAGAGTCCGTCTACTAATGTTGGTTTCTGCAGGAATCGGTTAACACCATTTTTCTTCAGCCAAAATATCCAGTGGGCAGAATTGAGTCTGCGGTCCAATACCGAACCGCTGCACCTATACTGCCCATCTGACGGGAAATCTAAAGAAGCTCTCTGCAGAAGTGTATGTCCTTCCTTCGTAACCCTGATACTAACCCCGTTTCTGCTGTACCGTATGTAACGGAATGACAGTAACAATTCTAATATTTCTGCGGGGATAAGTCCTTGGCAAAAATCCGGTACATCTCTGCACATGGCAAACAGGGACAGAATGCTTATTTCCTGCTCGGTGAACACCAAAATCTTCACCCCCTATGTACGCCTGACGGATTTCTGTGTTTTGAAGCTCTGAAAATTGCCTCGAAACAGGCTTCACCATTGACTTTAGCATCATGAAGATTTTTTCATCATTTGCCCTCTTTGCATTGTTGTTTAAAAAACCAAAAATCTTCATAGTCCTCCCTCTGCTTTCAGCCACATAAACTTTGCCGATTCTTCCACAGGCAAGACATAAATATGGCAACAATTTTCATCATCTGAAACAGTGAATAAACCTAATGATAATTCGAACTGATTATCGTCTTCAAACAGCCTGCCTTTTAATGTATTAACAACAGATTTATACCCTTTGTTATCACTGTCAAATGCTTCACAACAATCAACCGAGCAGTGCTCAACTATTCCTAAAAATGCTTTTTTATAGCAAGGTAGGATAACACCAGATGAAACAAAAATATCTAAAAGCCGACTTATGCTATCACTTATATACTGAGTGCCTCCTATAATTTTATAATGTGGCAACAGAGTATTTAGTTTAATATGCAGCCAGCCCTCATCTGTAAGATTTATACTACCGTAAATAGTATTTGCCGAACGGTCAGAAGAAAGAATACTCTTTTCCTGCGGTCTTATAGCCTCAGCAATTCTCCGCATTTCTATGCATGCAATCTCCATTTGTTGCATAGCTGAATCTATTAGCGTATTAAATTTAGAGGGCGAACGTGATGACCGAATAAGAGCATCTATATTATCTCCGGCTGTGTCTATCTTTTGTTTCATAATAGCAAGCTCTGTACTAAAATCCATTTTTATTCCTCCTTCTTGACTCGTTTCTCAAGGTCTGCACGATTGGTAGTAATAATGTCATATTGGGTTTGCGTTGAGCGTATTTCTACAGCTATTCTGTTCTGTCCAGCACAAAGCAAACCTTGACCTCTTCCCGACCTTACAATCTGTAAAACCTCATTATCTGAAAGTCCTATTTTCTCCTTGATTTTCATGGCCTCTGCTTCTTCCATTTGAAGCAATAATTTAAGCCTTGAATTGTTAAGGAGAGAGTCGCCGAACTTACCGTCACGCAAAGCAAAATAGTCTATAACATTCTGTGTTGCAGAAATAAATATACCGCCGTAACCACGAATAGTTTTAACAAGACGAATTACAAAATCTGCCGCTTGCTCATTACCTTGTTCACCTGCTATTACCCATAATTCATCCCCGAATACCGCCTTTTTCTTCGTTCTCGAACGGCTTAATTCATCACGAATAAATACCGTTCCTGTAAAGGTTGCAGAAGCTACATCTTCATCTCTTGCAGCAGAAGTGTCTATTACTATAAACTGTGATTTTAGGTCAACATTAGTCTGTCCAGCAAGCCCTGAATTCACAAGGTCCTTTACAATAACTGCAACATTCTTTAGTTCAGGATACTTTGTAAGAAAAGGATGCAAATGTGATAAATCGGGCATCTTCTTAAAGCTGCCATCAGGATTCAAAAGACTTCTGTTATCTTTTGTAATACCAAAGCTCTCGTAACATTCTTGTATAGCGCCATTTAGGATATATCCCTCTTCGGGTGTCATATCAGGATAGCGTAGTTTTAAATATGTACGGACATTCTGCACCACATCAAGCATAACCGAGTCTGTTCGCTGTTCGTGATTTTCAAGATTTTCATCTATATCCAAAGAAGTACGGCGTATTTCCATTATATTTATACAGTCGGTAGAGCCACGTGCCAATTTAATATACTGACCGCCTAAAGCTTCACAGGCACCTCTATATTCAAATCCCTTTTCGGGAGCTATAATAAACACCTGCACACCGCACATACGAAGTCTCATAGCCATAAGAAGTATTGTGTAGGTTTTACCTGCTCCTGTCATACCGAAAATAGACATATTACCGTTAGAGTAAACATCCGAATTATAATTATCCAATATTACAGCAGAGTTGTTATACTGATTAAGCCCTAAAAGTATTCCTTGTTCATCACATAGCTCATAGGACGAAAACGGGAAAGCAGCCGCCGCACCAAAGGTCAAAACATTTCGTCTGCTTCGCTTTTCTATATCCGCATCAATAAAATTTAGAGGCATCATAGATTTAAAGCATTGCTCATGACTCCAATCTGCACGGCGGATATAAAGACCTAAAGAGGTACAGCGATTCTTAACATTCCGTATTCTTGATTCGAGTGTTTCTTCATCAGGTGCAATAATTTCAATTATGGTGTGCATATAATAAAATTCTTCGCCCTCACGGTTCATTTTATCTTTAATATAAAAACCTGAAGATATTGCATCATCCATTTCTTCAAAGTCGGTTCTTGTGTCCTCAACATCTTTCATTCTTGCCCTGTTCATCATAGTGGTTTTAGATATTTTCTTTAAAATCTGCTCTTTTGACTTGCGATTCAAATGAAAGCTAACCGATACCCCATCACCCATTTCAACCAGTGGGGACAGCCATGCAAGATCTGTTTCAGTAGGATATCCATATCCTGTAACATACATATACGAATGGTATACTCCGTCTGTAATAAGATATCTCTTATTTGTACGGTCATATATTTCAGGCGATAATAAATCCTTGAAGCTAATAGTCCCTATATCCTTTTTATGCT
>JAZORX010000131.1:0-6165 GCA_045656845.1 Acutalibacteraceae bacterium
AGGTGGTAATCTTCATCATATTGTTCGTATGTTGTATTGTCAAACTGAAGATAGAAGTTGTTATCACAAGGATATAAACCATAAACATTATTATTAAAACCATAGTGCAAATAACCGCTACCGGGATTTATAGTACCACAAGTCTGACACACAGCCTTTGTCCAATGATACCCCGTGTAGTAGGCATCTACACCGGGAGTTCCATCGTCAAGGTTTCCTATTTCTTCACCGTCAATCTTTCTTCCGTCTGAATACTGAACGTCACGATTGAGTGCGGTTTCACCTGAACGGGTGTATTCAGGAACTCTGTATGTTAAAACAGTTGTAGTCTTATCACACACGCAACAATACTGTGTTTCATAAGTAGTTGTCGCATTTACATCAAGCTCGTTGGTTCGGTTATTCGATGATAACCAAACTTCCGCCGGATCTGTGTATTCGTTGCTCTGTGCCGCAAATACATTCGGAATAAGCGAAGCCATCATACAAATGGCAAGAATAAGAGATACGATAGATTTAAAATTTCTTCTTTTAGTCATTTTTTAATTCCTCCAAATAATATAATTTTTAATTTTGATATAAGAAAAGCCACCATATTTCTACGGTGGCTCTCTATAACGAGTTGGCACATATCTCATCAGCGATTGCGTCCTTTCTTATTTTTAGTTTTCTTTTTCTTCTTTTTCTTAGTCGGTTGAGTATGTTCGTGTTTCTTTTCCTGAACTTTTTCAGCTTTCTGTTTATTCTGTTCAGCTTTTATATCCTCAACCTTTTGTTTTACGGAAGGCTTTCCGTTAGTACGGTTGTCCGTTTTGTCTGAATCCCCGTGCTTCATAGATTCGCTCTCTTGCTGATTTTCTTTCGCACGGGGGAATGGGTTTTTTGAGTGTTCATCCTTTTGCTTATCAGGAGCATCCTTGTCCGGTTCATTTTCGGGTTCTTTCTTTTCAGGCTCCGGTTCGGGTTCAATCTCTTGTTCGGTAGCGGCATATCCAAGCTTTTCCATAATGTAGTTAAGCTTTGTTACATCGTCTTGCTTTGCAATGATGTCACACAACCCCGTATCATTCGATTTGTCATTTACCGCAGTAAAAAGAACACCGTATTTTTTTGCTTCTGAATTGAATTTTCCAATGTCACTTTCTTTGATTTGCAAGATACAAAGAGGTTTGTCAGATTTGAGCAATTTCTTTAAATTTGTTTTGCCCTGAAGCTTGTTATCTTCTTTCAAGAGAGCAATTACGATAGCTGCAAGATTTTTTGCTCCAAGTCCCGTAAGTTTTACAACTTCTTCGGTAATCATCAAACCTTCTTTAACCATCAAATCAGCGACTTCGCCGCTTGTGTTCATTAGCATTCGCCTCCATTTCTGCTTGTTTTTGTAGTTCCTGAGCTTTCTGTTGCTTTTGAGATATTTTGTAAGAATCAAGTGCTATGGAATTACACATCCTGACTTCTTTTCGCAAGTCCCGAAGCTCATCATTGATTGCTTGTGCTTTTCCCTTTACTTCTTGCTCATTTTCTTCGGTTTTTGAAGCATAGAGCATTTTTCGTTGTTCCACTAAGTCATTGATTTTGTCCTCCTTTGATTTTCGATATTCCGAAAGCTGAGTCCCGGTTTCGATTTCATTCTTATACATAAATTCAAACTGCTTTTTGTAGCGGTCAAATTTAATAAGTTCATCACGCATATAAAAAGACACTCTCTGCGGAACCTTCTTTTTCTTTATTACTCCAAACAGATAAAGGTAGTGGTAGTATAAAGCCACAAAACCTTTCAGCTTTGTCGGGTTGGCATTTTTATATGTATTTCCATAATCAAAGCCATTTGATAGTTCTGACGGGGATGCCATTTTTATACCGTTACGATTTGCAATAATTCTTTCTTTGATTGCTTCTTCGGTGTAGTATTTGCCGAGCTTGTCAAGACGGATTCTCTTTGTTCCGAAAGAAGGGATAAAGGATGTGTATTTATACTGCGGTCCTCTACGGGTTACTTGATAACCTCGCAGTTCAAGATTTTTCCAAAACTCTTTCATTGAGTATGAACATTGGATGATAGTGTCAATTTCTTCTCGAACATACTGACGAATTGATTTACCTTCGTTTTCTTTCAGCCATTCAATATAACTCATACCTTTATGCTTTGGATTTTCTATAACATACAAACAATGCTCTCTGCATATTTGGTCTGATATGCCACGAATATCGCCATAGTAATCTTTGTATTGGTTCCGGTATTTATATCCGTCTTTGAATGAAACTGCATTAAAGATGATGTGATTGTGCAAATGGTCTTTATCTACATGGGTTGCAAGCACAACCTGAAACCTATCAGCAAACAACCTTTGTACTAATTCAACACCGCATTGATGAGCAATTTCAGGTGTTGTTTCAAAGTCCTTAAAGGATTGTACTAAATGATAAGCAAGCACACCATCAACTCTGTGTGATTTTCCTTTTTCGTATTGAGTAGTAATCATCTGTTCAACGGCTTTTTCTCTGCTACAATTAAACACATCAACATATAATGCACTTTCTGTTTTGTCCTTGTTGGTGATGTATTTTTCAGGACCTTCAACCGCTTCAATATCCAACTTGAATTTAGTCTTGTCAGGGTTAGTGATATATTTCATACTATCATCAAGTCTTGTAGATATAGTCCATATTTTTGTGTAACCCATTATTCAAACTCACACACCTTATTCATAATCTCATCCAAAAGCTTTGTAAGATAATCAATTTTGTCTTTGCTTATGGTTTGTTCTGCATTTGCTATGTGAGCAATCTGATTGATATTGACACCGATAGAGTTTATCTCTTTTAGGAGCTGATAATATGTATCGGGCGGTCTTGCCCGTAGTTGTATTCCCATAACAACATTTCGTAAGAACTGTGCTCTTGTAAGACCTGCTTTTTTTGCTTGTTTTTCTAAATGAGAATGTTCATCTTCAGTTAGCCTTAACTTAAATTCTCTTCCACGCATACGCATTGAAATTCACCTCCTTATCGTTCGGGTTCGTATCGCTTTCGCCGATGAGCCTCTGATTTATCTTTTTCATCTTTAACCTTTTCTGAAACTTCATCAACGATTGCATCATAATCTTTAATAGTGCCTTCGATTTTCTCAAAAGGCACATTGTAATCTTTCAGCATATTCATTAAAGGCTCTCTCATATTTCTTGCTTGTTGTTCAGTGTGAACTCTGCCGATTGGATTGAAGTCCTTAATTCTATCAATGAGGTAATTTACATTGTTGTATGTGTTAAACACTTTCAACACAACTTTATTGAACTCATTACCAAGAACCGAACTTTTGTTATAAAATGCAGTTAGGAATAACGGGCAATCTGTAACAATAACATCAACCTTGTCTTTGCATCTGCTTAGTCGATAGCTCTGTGAACCAAAAATATATTCCTGATTCATCAGAACTTTGTTATTGTTTTCCCATACCATATCCTTTGCAAATTCCGTTACAAGCTCCGCATTTATTCCTTGCATTTTCAACTTTGAAAACACATAAGCAGCGCCCGTAGATTTACCTGCACCGGGAACACCGAACAGATTTACTACAATCATTAAAACCACCTCATTTCTTCTGCAAGCATCGGGGTATTAGGGGCGAAAGCCACTAACAAGTGGCTTTTGGGGGACCAAATGCCGTGCTTGCTAATACAATGCTTCCGCATTACTCCTTATTAGGCTTATGTAGCATAGAATCTCGAACCATAGCTTTTGCTTCTACAAAAGTACCTTTTGTTTCACCAATCTGTTCGCCTTGCTTCGATAATTTGAATTTAAAGTTTTTAGCATTATCAGGGCTTTCTAACAATGCTTGAAAAGTAGCACAATCGGGTGAACTCTTTGAATTTACAAGCATTCTTAAGTCCGAAATAAATCCTCCCGTAGGAATATGCTTTTGTTCTTCTTCAACCGTATTATCCAAAACCTTTCCAACCGCTTCTTCAGCTGTTTCCGCATACACCACTTTCTTTGTTGAAAGTTGAATAAATGTAAAAACCTCAAATCTTGTTCCATTATTTTTAGCCATAGAATATAACCTCCAAAAATTTTAAAATCTTATTTTTCGCTCATATCAAATTTTGCCATGTGAACATCGTTATCTTCGTAGTCTGTTTCTTCTGCAGGGAATATCTCAAGTTCTACACAAACAACATCGTTATTATCGAATTGAATCACATTGGTCTTTCTCATTATCAAGTCCGCCGCCTTACTTGCTTCTTCCGCAGATTCCGCAATGATTGCAAATCTCTTTTTTGATGTGCCCAAAAGTTCTACTGTGTACTCTCTCATTATGTTCACCTCCTTCTGTAATTTGCATTATAAATGTCAAAGGTGAAGCTTACCTTCACCTTTTAAAAAAAATTTCAAAAATTTTTGAATTAGAAAAAGCCTACTGTTTTTAGGCAGTAGGCTTATTCATAATTCTTTCCAAAAGTGGCTTTCAAATATTGGTATGTACTTTTTTTAATTTGCTCATTATCAACCATTTCTTTTAAATGATATAACTGCTCAATGTAATGTCTTATTGTTTGGCAATCCTGTGGGAATCGAATATAAACTTCTCCATTATCCAATTTCATTTCAAGTCCATAGATTGAATCCATGTGCATTAAAGTGTGAACAGTTTTTAATTCTGTTTCAAGAGATGAAGGAAGAATAGCGTGTTCTGAAATCCCCAATATTTCACACATTCTCCGCACTGTAGCTTCTTTAGGGTTTCTTGAATTACTTTCATATTGCGCTACCCTAATGTCAGCATTTTTCTCTGAATACCCCATCATTTTGCCAAGTTCCTTTTGGGTTATGCCAAGATGTTTTCTACATTGTTTTAGTGTCCATCCTCCAATATTTTTCATTTCAAGCATTCCGTATCATTACCTTTCCGGCTCTTGCCTTTTCTTATTTTTCTGTTTGTCAGATTCTTTCTCTGCAAGTTCATTTGTATATGTATCAATTGTTTCCTGAATTCTGTCCATATAAGTAACATCACTTTTCTGCCATTCATCATAGCAATTTGCAACAGGGTATTTCATATTCAAAAGTGCTTTTACCTGTTCATCTGTTAATTTAGGTTCAGAACGTTCATACTCAAAAGTCAGGAATATGTCTTCCCTCATAACAGTTTCATAACACCTTTCAATAATTTGCTCCGGTGTCATCTTTTTGAGGTCATCATAATAATTTTCCTGTTCCTTTGATGCTTTCTGATACAATAAATCTCTTAAATCTTCTTTACTCATTTTTCATCTCTCCATGTCCTTAGATTTCTTTGACTTTTCATTCACTTTATTGTTTTTCTGTTCTTGAGCAAGTTCTTCGGATGTAAGTTTTCTGAATGAATCTTCACCATAAACAAGTCCAAGACTACCACCTTTATCCCAACTCATATGAATAGTACCACCGTCATCAACGTGCTTAACAGTACCTCTGTCACCAGGAACTAATTTCGAGTATGGATCATCCATTGAAATTAAAGACAATCGAGTTCCTTCGGGATATTCTTTTCTTAACCTATCAACAACTTCGCTACTTGGGAATCCTAACATTTTCATAACCTCCTTAAATTATCTTTCTAATCCAACAACTTTTTTCTGTGGAACTTCTGCATCTTCAGGTTCGCCGAGGTCTGCACCGTCTTTGTCTTTCTTATCCATATCAAGAAGAACTTCAACCTCTGCAAGTCTTTTGATTTTTTCTTGAAGCTCTGCTTCTTGTGGGAACTCTTTCTGAGATTCAACCTTTGCAAGTTCAAACTGCTTTTTTGTTTCTTCAAGATTATCCTTTACAATCTCTAATCTCTTCGGAAGTCCTTCAAGAGCATTATCAAGTCTTTGCAAGTTACCGAACACATCTGTACCAAGCTCTACCTTATGGCTTAAATGTCCTTTTAGTGATACATAGAAAACCTTTGTAGTTGTATCAAAAGATAAGTCCATTGAAAAACCTCTGTAATCGCCAATAGGTGTTGGTTCAGGTGATGTCATTTTCTTGCATCGTTCAAGAAGTGCCGTGCCGGCTTTTTCTTTATCGTGATATGCAAGTCCGTCAATCGTCATTGGATAGAAAACATCTTCTTGTTTCGGATATTTCTGTGAAATAGCAATATCGCCTTCAAAGCCTTTAATTCGCTCTGTAAGG
>JAZORX010000132.1:0-6404 GCA_045656845.1 Acutalibacteraceae bacterium
AACTTCCATAACAACGTCGGAATACATCTGGATAAATCTTCTGTAGCAGTCATATGCCCAACGAGCATTACCTGACTTAGTTGCCATAACTTCAACAACTTCTTCGTTAAGACCAAGGTTGAGGATTGTATCCATCATACCGGGCATTGAAGCACGAGCACCTGAACGAACTGAAACGAGGAGCGGATTCTCCTTATCGCCGAACTTTTTGCCGGTGATTTCTTCCATCTTGTCGATGTACTCCATGATTTCAGCCTGGATGTCATCATTGATCTTTCTGCCGTCCTCATAGTACTGTGTACAAGCTTCTGTTGTAACAGTAAAGCCCTGGGGAACGGGAAGGCCGAGACTTGTCATCTCAGCAAGGTTAGCACCCTTACCGCCGAGGAGCTCACGCATTGAAGCGTTACCCTCTTTGAAAAGGTAAACATACTTGTGTGCCATTTTTATACCTCCAAAAAAATAATATACTTATATGGGTGTTAACAGGCATAATATCCCACTAACATTCATAAGTTAGTATATCACAGCTTTATGCAAATTGTCTAGACTTTTTTATAGAAATTTGTGTGATGTGAAAAGAAAAATTTTTGTATTAACTGACGAAAAAGGTGGTTATCAGATGAATTGCACTGCAAGAAAAATAATGCAGGGAAGGATTCTCGATGAAAACCTTCCCTGAGTTTTAATATTGTATTTTATGAAAGCTTATAAAATGTAAGGTTTGAGCTCTTGCGGCGTTCGCCTCTGTCAAGAACGCAGATAACGGGATCTCCGTTTTCGTCTGCAAAGACGGTAAGTCCCTCTGCCTCAAAGCCTGCGCCGATGTTTCTTTTAAAGCATTCCTCAACCTTGCCCGTTTCAACGTCGAGAGTGAAGATTCTCTTCATATCGTTGTGCTCATCGCAGGACATATAGAGCTTGCCTTCAAACATTTCAGCACCCTGAATTCTGTCGATCGGCTCTGAAAGAGGAATAGTCTTAACAAGGCTCATATCGTCGAGAGAAAAAACATTGAGTACGGTTGCGTTTGTCCATTCGGCTGTATAAAGATAATTTCTTTCAACATCTACTGCACACCATGGCACACCTTCGATGTGCAGCTCGTGCGGAAGCTCATAATATGTTCCCGTAAATTCGAGTGTCTGAGCATCGTAAAGCACAATGAAGGAATTAAGATAGTCCGGGCCGTCTTCGACTGCTGCATAAATATATCCGTTATAATAGCTCAATCCACCGATGTGGTTACAACCCTTGTCCTGAAGCTCTTTCGGAATGGGGTTTGCGTTGATAAGGAAGATTTCACCGTCTTCCATATAAGCTTTACCGAGTCTCTGGTTTCCACTGAAATAAAAATACTCTCCGTCGTTTGTAACACCCTGAGAGGACATCTGATAGTCCGTAAGCACATATGTGTTTTTTGCAACGATTTCGGCTCCGTCGGGTGAGGGAAGGTCTTTTTCATCTGCTCCTACAACCATAAGCATAATTGCGGAAATAAGGCATATAAACTTTTTAAAGATAACATAAATGGTTCCTAATGTCATATCCGTTTCCTCGATTTCTTGTTTTTGCCATTATACAGCCTTATGAAATAAAAATCAAGTGAGTCGATAATTGTTATTGCGAAAAAAGAACTTGAGTTTTCAACTTTTTTATGTGATAATGAATATGTATTATAAAAAACGGAGGTCGGTTGCATGAAAAAATTTGTATCGTTGATTTTAGCGTTATTACTTGTGTTCAGTCTTATGATGCCTGCGTTTTCGTCCGTTAATGTAAACGAGACGAAAAGTCAGATTCCCGTTATCCGTATTTCAGGCGATGGTGAACCCTTGTATGATGCAGACGGAAATAAAATTTTCCATTATCGGGATCTGGGTAATCTCGTGTCAGGAGGTTCGGATTCATCCGGAAACAGTGAACAGTACAAGCAGATGGCTGAGGCTCTTCTTCCGGCGCTGACTAAGGGTATGCTGACAGATGACTGGAGCGACCTTTACGAAGGTCTTGAAACCCAGATAAGCAAAATTTTTGAAAATTCTTTGTTGGACAAGAACGGTAATCCGACGAATAATTCAGGCTTGTCTGAAGCTCGTCAGCAAGAAATGGCAGATAAGCGCAATACGGATAAAAAGGGCACAAAGGGCTACTATTCATGGGTGGATTACAGATACTATTATGACTGGCGTCTGGATCCTATGGAGTCCGCAGATGAGCTGCACTCGTTTATTCAGGATGTCAAGAAAGCAACCGGTTGCGAAAAGGTTGGTTTCATGGCGACCTGCCTTGGTACAAATGTTATTATGGCATATGTTGCGAAATACGGTGTCAGTGATGTCCAGGGTGTTGCGTTGGACGGTAGTGTTGTCGGCGGTGCGGAAATTTTAAGCGAGGTTATCTGTGCAAAGTTTGATGTTGCTCCTCCTGCATTGATGAGAGTTCTTAAGGATGTTGAGGCGCTTGGTATGTTCAACATCGATGCTTTCATTATGGAAACCATCGATATGCTTGTTCAGACCGGAATTCTCGAAGGTGTTATCAGCACCACTGAAAATATTTTTTACGATAAGCTTGTTGAGGGTGTTACCTCTGCACTTGCGCTTTCAACCTTCTATACATGGCCGAATTATTGGGCTTGTGTTGCTCCGGAAGATTATGAAGATGCAAAGTATTATGTTTTCGGTGACGAAGGCAGCGCAAAGCGCATAGAGTATGCAGGTCTTATTGAAAAGCTTGATAATTACGACAGAGAGGTGCGCCAGAGAATTCCTGAGCTTATCAAGAGCATTAAGGACGGAGGAGCAAATTTTGGTGTAATTTCAAAGTACGGATATCAGATAATTCCTATCTGCGAAAGCTCTGATGAGATTTCTGACCAGTTTGCTTCAGTAAAACGTTCATCTTTCGGTGCGACAACATCCAATGTTTACGAGACTCTTTCACCCGAATATATTGGAAAGAGAGAGGCAGAGGGCAAAGGCAGATATATTTCGCCTGATAAGCTTATTGATGCTTCTACCTGCTTGTATCCTGATTACACATGGTTCATAAAAGGCTCAAGCCATTCGGACTGGACGCACTATGAAATGAAAATACTTTATGATGTTGCAACTGCGGACAGACAGCTGACGATTGATGATTTCCCGTATACACAGTTTATGGTATATGACACAGCTTCAGAGTCTCTGTATCCGATGACTGAAGAAAACTGCAATACGGAAAACTGGGATTCAGCTCCGGAAATTTATAAACCGGTATCGTTTTTCGATAAGCTGATTGTTGCCATAAATGCGTTTATTAGTTGGTTTAAAGTTTTTATTGAGTTTGTTGCAGTAAAATAAGGTTATTAATGGTTTTATAATTCTGCTTTTAAGGCACACCTTCGCAGTAAGGTGTGCCTTAAAATGTTTTTATGATACGACAAAATATACTTGTAATTGTGGAAATTTTGTGCGATAATAAATTTGTATAATTATAATTCCTGATCGGAGGTTTGTTTATGAATAAGAATTGTGCATTGATTCTCGCTGCAGGCGAGGGGAAACGTATGAAGACGTCAAAACCAAAGGCACTTGTTGAAGTGCTTTTCAAACCTATGATTGATTGGGTCACGGATGCCGCTATCGCAGGCGGTGTTGAAGATATCTGCGTTGTTACGGGTCACGGACGCGAAGAGCTTGAAGCACATCTCGGCGGAAAATTTAGCTTCGTTGAGCAGACGGAACGCCTTGGTACAGGACATGCCGTTATGCAGGCTAAGGAGTTTATCAAGGCTCATACACCGGGCAATATCCTTATTCTTAACGGTGATGCTCCTCTTATAGATGCAAAGACTATCAGCACTGCGTACGAATATCATATTTCTCATAAGAATGCAGTTACGATTATTTCGGCTAAGATTGATAATCCGTACGGCTATGGCAGAATTATCCGCAATAAGAACACTGGACTCAAAAAGATTGTTGAAGAAAACGATGCGAATACTGCAGAAAAGATGGTTAACGAGGTTAACTCAGGAGTATATTGGTTTAACTGCTCGGTGCTTCTGGAGTCTCTTGAAGGCATAGTTGAAATGCACGATAAGAAGAATCAGGCTGAGTATTATCTTACGGATGCGATTGAGGTCATTCTTGAGAAAAATCTCAATGCAGTTGCTTTTGAAGCGGGTAATCCCGATGTTGTTCTCGGGGCTAACGACAGAGTTCAGCTTCAGAAGCTCAATGAGATTGCACGCAGAAAGGTTATGGAAGAGCTGATGCTCGAAGGCGTTTCTATCCCTTGTGCCGACGGTGTTATGATAAGTCCGGGTGTGAAGATAGGCGAAGAGACGGAAATCCTTCCGGGAACGATTATTAAAGGCAATACCGTTATCGGCTCAGGCTGCACGATAGGCCCGAACAGCTTTATTGAAGACAGCATAATCGGCAACGATGTTACGCTCAATAATACGCAGTGCTTCTCTTCAACGATTAAGGACAATACTTCAATCGGCCCGTTTGCGAGGGTAAGACCGGATTGTGTTATCGGTGAAGGTGTGAAGGCGGGTAACTTCGTTGAGTTTAAGAATGCAAATATAGGTGACCGCACCAGTGTTTCACATCTTACCTATATCGGAGATGCAGATTTTGGTTCAGATATCAATGTAGGTTGCGGTTGCGCAACAGTTAACTACAATGGTAAAGAAAAGAACCGCACAAAGGTAGAAGACCATGCCTTTATCGGATGCAGCACATATCTTGTTGCGCCCGTAAGTGTCGGCAAAAACAGCTACACGGCTGCAGGCTCGGTCATAACGGAAGATGTTCCGGATAACGCACTTGCAATTGCCCGTTCAAGACAGACAATCAAAAAAGATTGGATTTCCAGAAAGAAACCATACAAATGGCAGAAATAAGAGGTAGATTTTATGAATAAGAATGTTTTTTTACGAGTAGCTTCAATGACTCTTGTGGCAGGAATTCTTCTTACATCATTCGGATGTAAGAAAGAAGGGGAAGGTGAGACCACAACTGCGGCAACAACTGCAGAGGTTCATAAGGGCGAGATTGCTGTACCTTCAACACAGGACGGAACTTTCAAGATAGACAAAACTATAGTTGAAATTGACGCAGGAACGACCAAAAAGGACGGAACTACAAGAATTGAAGAGGAATCCGGAGAGCTTTATTATATTATTATGGATGATAGTCTCGACAAGGGTAGTGAAAATCTGAAAAAATACATTACAGAAAGACACGGAGAATTAGGAATCGACAAAGCTAAAGCTGAAGAAATGATCAAAAGCGGCACAACATGGAATAGCGTAACAATTTTCGTTTATGTGCTTAATTCTGATTCTAAAGGCGTAGCAATGAAATCTGTTGAGGCAAAGCAGACCGAATCGTTAATAGTTGATACTGAGCTTGAAAGTGAAATCGGTATTCCCATGGGCAGAGGAATGTATATCCCTGTTTCGGCCTATGTAGATGTTTCTAAGTTTGAAACTGAAGAGCAGATTGTTGCAGCGCTCAATGGTATGGATATAAAGGTCGCTTATACTTATATCGACAATCCTATGGATTCAGTTGATGATTGGTCAAAGGTTAAAATATCATATATGCCCATCAAATTTTAAAACAATTGGGGACGGAAATCCGTCCCGAAAATTTTGCTGTTAAGGCTCAAGGAGAACAAAATGTTTTTGAAAAAAAAGGTATCGGCAGCGCCGTCAGGCTCACCTGAGTTTATGGTCGTTGGTCTCGGAAATCCCGGAAGGGACTATGAAATGACTCGCCATAATGCAGGATTTCTGACGCTTGATCACATAGCAGCCGAAGAGAATATTGAAATTAAAAAGCTTAAATATAAGGCTCTGATAGGGGATACAGTGATTTCAGGTCACCGTTGTCTGCTTGTGAAGCCGCAGACGTTTATGAATAACAGCGGAGAGGCTGTCAGGGAAATATCTCAGTTTTATAAAATTCCGCCTGAGAAAATCATTGTTATCTTTGATGATATTTCGCTGCCCTGCGGAAAGCTCAGAATAAGACGCAAGGGTACAGACGGAGGACACAACGGAATAAAGAGTATTATTTATCATCTTAATTCGGATAATTTTCCACGCATAAAGATTGGTGTAGGTGCAAAGCCACATCCCGATTATAATCTTGCAGATTGGGTGCTTTCTGCATTCAAAAAGGATGAAATGGAAGAGCTGAAAAAAGCGATAACAAAGGCAACGGAAGTTCTTCCCTTTATGCTTGATGGTGAGATTGACAAAGCGATGAATAAAGCAAACTAGGGCAACAGTATAAATTCGAACACGCCCAAAAGCCGTTCTTTTTAAGGCTTTCCGGCGTTTCGAGTTTGAAAGGCGTCAGCCTTCCTGCACTCTCAGCCACCGAAAATCCACCCGTAAAAAA
>JAZORX010000133.1:0-18647 GCA_045656845.1 Acutalibacteraceae bacterium
TGAAAGAGGATATTCATAATCAAAATGAACACCGTCAAAATCATATTTATCAAGCACGGCAATGATATTATCCTCTAAAACACCGCTTTCAAAAGCCTTGTTGTGTTCATCGCTCTGAGCTTCCATCTGCTCTTCGTAGACATCTGAATCCGACTCACCCCAAGGGCCGATAAAATTGAGCGTAAGGTGTATGTCTCTGTCGCCGATTGCATCACGCACCTTTGCAAGTACGGTTTCCATTTTTTCTTCATCGTATTCAACCTCGCCCTTGTTGTTGAAGGTTGCACATTCAAAAATTATTGCATCGGTAATAATATCAAAATCTTCTTCGTACAGCTCGCCACCCCAATACATAATGGCATCGCCTCTTATGTAAGTTGTAACTTTAAAATCGTCAACCTTTTTATCTGCAAGGTTAATATTGATGCCGAGAAAATTTGATATAACCATCAGAAGAGCAGTAAAAAAACTGACCACTCTATGAATAAATGTAATCATAATATTTCTTCCTTGCCTTTACCCTAACACAGGCTCTGCCTGAATGGTAATATTGGGTTTAGTGTATTTTTCTGTTTCTAAAACAACTATTTCGTTTTCTTCCTTAAGCAGAGCTCCGGGAAGATACAAAGCCTTTTGCGGACCTATATCCCAATATCTGCCGAGGTTAAAACCGTTAACAAAAACATAACCCCTTGTGAAGCCTTTCATATTGACAAAGCAGTCTTTTCCTTGTGCACGGAATGTTCCTTTCAGGAAAACAGGGCCGATTTTTTCTGTTTCTGCTGAAAGCTTTCTGAATGTAAGCTTTTCAAGATTATCAAGAGGAATTGTGCGCACCGTAAAATCCATAAGTGTCTGATTTGCCAGCCTCACGCCCTCTATACCCTTACGATCATATAGCTGTGCACCGTAATTCACACGCCCGAAAGCTTCAACAAGAATTCCAAGCTCACTCTCGCCTTCAACACCTATATGAAGCTGCTTTCTGAGTTTGTTTTTCGCATAAGCAGAATCCTTTTTCATTCTGTCAACAGCAGCAATTTTCTTTTTATCGAAATAAACATGAGCATAGTCGTGAACTCCGTCTATCATCAAATCTGAAGCTTCATAGGTGCCCTTTATTTTTGTTTCATAATAAATGAGTCCGTAGTTCTGTCCGTAACTCTCCATATGTCTGGGCAACGGAGAAGAATGCTTTTCGGAAATCGCATCAAGATTTTCGAAAAGGTCGGCACACTCTGTAAGCTGAACCTTGCCGACATTCTGCATTTCAGGGGACGGTGGAAGCTCAGCCATAGGGATATTCTGTTTCTCGCACAAAAGCTTTCTTATTTTATGGTAAGTTTCGGTATAGTCTCCCCATTCGGTCAGCGGTGCACAATAATCGTAGCTCGTTACTGTCGGTTCATAACGCTTTATGTGGTTAGCACCTGCGTTGAAGCCGAAGTTTGTTCCACCGTGGAACATATACATATTGAATGAAGCGCCCTGATCAAGGAAGTCTGAAATTTCCTTGAGAGTATCATCTGCACCACGGGTGTGATGCTCTTCGCCCCAGTGGTCAAACCAACCACACCAGAATTCCGTACACATTTTCGGGAAATCACCGTAAGGCTTGAGCGCATCAAATGCACCTGCAGCATTCGAACCGAAATTCAGCGTAGGAAGAATACCATCAATCATTCCTCCTGAAATCATATTGCACCAATCTCCGTCAGAAGTGAACAGAAGAACATCAATACCAAGCTCGGAGTACATATCCTTAAGAATATTCAGATACTTTTTGTCATTGCCGTAACTTCCGTATTCGTTTTCGATCTGCATGGCAATAACATTACCGCCATTCGTGATAAGCATCGGTCTGATAAGATCAAAAAGCTTTTCAAAATAATCTCTGACGTGACCGAGATAGGTTTCATTGTTGCAACGCAATTCAATGTTTTTATCTGCGAGAAGCCATGCAGGAAAGCCTCCGAAATCCCACTCAGCACAGATATACGGTCCCGGTCTGACGATAGCATACAGACCGATTTTTTCTGCGGTTTTCAGGAATCTGACAATATCAAGCATTCCTTCAAAATTGAATTCGCCTTTTTTAGGTTCGTGAAGGTTCCAGCAGACATAAGTCTCAACTGTATTGAAGCCTGCAAGCTTGAGCTTGAGAAGTCTGTCCTCCCAATATTCAGGCAAGGTACGGAAATAGTGCATTGCGCCTGAATAGATTTTAAAAGGTTCTCCGTTAAGACAAAATTCCGTTCCGATTACTTCAAATGTATCTGGCATTTCAAATACTCCTTTATATTCATTTGTACTGATAAATCTTTATATAACAGACCTCAAAATCACCCGTCTCTGTTGAACAGTTCAGTATGATCTGATTTATAATGAGTATAATCCAGCTGCAAATAAATGTCAATAAAAACGGGACCGGCACATCGTTCCGACTATATTCGTTTTTCAGAGGAAAGCCACAGAATCAACAATCCGAAAACAGACTGTTGCTTTTTGTTTTGTGAGTGATATAATTGTTTTATCAATTTGTGAGACTATATAGGCTCTTATCAGTTCGCACATATAAATACATACTATTCGGAGGATTTATGGCTTTTTTATTGGTTGTTATATATATTGCATTTATAGGTCTCGGAGTTCCTGATTCACTTATCGGTTCTGCCTGGCCTGCTATTCATACTGAAATGAATATTCCCGTTGAAGCGGTAAGCATTCTCACATTTATTATTTCAGGCTGCACAGTTTTATCAAGCATGTTCAGTTCAGGAATTCTCAACAAATTCGGAACTGCCAAAGTCACTGCTTTCAGCACTGCTATGACAGCCGCAGCTTTACTTGGCTTCTCTTTTGCACCGTCTTTTTGGTTTATGATACCGCTTGCCGTTGTCCTCGGTCTCGGTGCAGGTGCGATTGACTCAGGACTTAACAATTATATTGCTCTGCATTTTAAAGCAAGCCATATGAATTTTCTGCATTGTTTTTACGGTGTCGGAGTAAGTCTGAGTCCATATCTTATGTCGCAGGCATTAAGCAATACAGGATGGCGCAGCGGTTATCGATATGCTTTTTATGTTCAGGCAGCGATAACATTACTTTTGATTATTTCTGTTCCGCTGTGGAAGAAATCATCGTCTGCCGATGAATCGGATGAGGAAAGTAGTGTAAACCTCACTCTTTTTCAGATGGCAAAAATGCCCGAAATCCGTCAGGTCTGGATTATTATGCTTGCAACCAATGCAATCGAATATGCCTGCGGAGTCTGGGGAAGTACATATCTTGTTTCAGAAAAAGGATTTGAAGCAAAACACGGGGCACTCGCTCTGACGGTATACTATATCGGAATGTCGATAGGCCGTTTCATTTCAGGCTTACTTTCTGCTAAAATCAGCACATGGAAACGAATCGGAATCGGATCCGTCATTCTAGCTCCTGCAATTTTATTAATGCTTCTTCCTCTGCATGGTGCTGTTACCGTTATAGGTTTATTCCTCGTAGGCTTAGGTAACGGATCGATCTATCCTAATATGATACACCTGACCCCTCACAATTTCGGCAAAGATGTTTCCCAATCGGTTATGGGGTCACAGATAGCTTTTGCATACATCGGCGTTATGCTTGCGCCTCCTGCTGTCAGCCTGATAAGCGGACTTTTCGGAATCAAGATATATCCTGTGCTCCTTGCCGTTCTCTATGCAATAATGGTTATTGCTCTCAAGTGCTTTGTCAGCCGACTTAAAAAGCAGAATAAATACGATACAAATGTCTGAATTTCAAGGATGAAAATTAATGAAAAACAACGATAATTTCGATATAAACAGCTTCATATCTCCGGACATCTCCTCCTCACCTGTGTATGTCTGGGTATGGAACGACATCTGTACCACAAAAATTATAGATGAACAACTCGCTGAAATGCAAAATCTTGGTATAAGAGCATTTTATATTCTTCCCGAGCCGAAGAATTTCCGCCCCGACAGTATGCCGACCAACCTTACTCCGGACTATCTTTCTGATGAATTCTTTAATCTTTGCAAATACGCGATAAAACAAGCCAAATCACTTGGAATGAACTGTTGGATTTATGACGAAGGTGGTTGGCCATCCGGCAGTGCTTGCGGCAAGGTAACAGAGGCGCATCCGGAATATTCGGTTGAAAATTCCTCTTATCCCAATTTGCTCAACAAAAAAGCAACGGAATATTTTATAGAAATCACTCACGAAAAATATGCGTCTGCAATCGGAAAAGATTTTAACAACTATGTTTCTGCCGTATTTACAGATGAGCCAAAAGCTCCGTTTGCTGATTCTGACAAAGAGTTGAAAAACAGATATAAAGAAATCTATGGCGAATCAATTTCAGAGTATCTTCCGTTAATCAAAGGTGAAATTGCTCCTACAGAAGAAACCGTTCACATATTGCATCAATGGTATGATTTATGCAGCCGTGCGTTCTGCGAAAATTTTCTTTTACCCTGCAAAAAATGGGCAAACAAAAATGGTATCGCTTTCACAGGACATCTTGATGTTGACCACAGCCCTGACGGTTGTATGAAAGGTGGCTACAACTTCAACCTTATGCGCGCTCTGCGTTGTTTTGATATACCCGGAATTGATGTTATATGGCGTCAGATTTATCCCGAAAACAAAACAACCGAAAAAAACGATATGAACTGCTATAACGGATTTTTCCCGAGGTATGCTTCCTCTGCTGCCGTCCAGAACGGTACAAAGTTTGCATTGAGCGAAATCTTCGGTGTTGCAGGAGCTGCAATAACTTACGATACAATGCGTTACACCATCGGATATCAGGCTGTGCGTGGAATTAATATATTCAATCCGTTCAACTTTCCTCTCGGGCGAAAAGGTCAGCTTCTTGCGCAGGAGCTCCCCGTTTTCACTCAGGATCAGCCATATTACCGTTTTCTCGGTCAGTTCAACAAATATGTTGAACGCCTTTCGTATCTCTCCACACTCGGAGAACGAATCTGCGAAACGGGACTTTACTATCCCGTTTCCGATTTTCAGGGAAGACTTAAAGCAGATGTTATTGCAAAAAAATTCGATCTGCTTGGAAGATCACTTGAAGATATGACCGTAGATTTTGATATTGTTGACGACGATGTTATACAGACAGCAAAAGGCGCTGACGACGGTTATATTCGCATAGGCAGTGCAAAATACAGAAGCATCATCATCCCTGAAGGAGCTTTCGTTCCTGCTGAAACCCAATCTGTGCTTGACCGTTTTATCAAAGGCGGCGGACGGGTTTCATATGCTATTTCAGACCTTAAACCTGTAATTAAGGTTGACTGTAAGGGCTTGCGTACAATGCACAGAAAAGCTGAAAATGCAGAGCTGTTATTTTTGTTCCGTGAATACGGAGAGAATGGAAACTACCGTATCCCTCTGCCTTCGCAAAACGGTTATTTTCTTGACTTGGAAACGGGAAATCTGCAGAGCTTCAAGACAGAAAACGGATTTTTAAACCTTTCTTTGGCTCTTGGCGAAACAGCGGTCATAATGCTTACTGATGAAACTTTTGATGCTGAAAAAAAGAAGGAATTCAGCTTCAGAACCGATATTTCTGACGGGTTTATTTTCCGTAAAGAAACCGAGCTCATATGCAACGAAAAAGGTTTCGGAAATATTAATCATTCCGAAAAATCTCTTTCTGTTAATCCCGGAGACTGGGCAAGTGTAATCGGCAGTGCTTATTCAGGAAGTGCTGTTTATGAAAAATCTTTTACACTTCCATCTGAAAAAATCGGAAAAGAAGGAGAAATTGATCTCGGCGATGTACACTATATGGCTGAGGTGTGCCTCAACGGACACTCACTCGGAACGGCTTTGGCGCCTCCGTTCAGATTTAAAATACCTTCAGACATCCTCGCTGAAAAAAACAACCTTAAAATTGTTGTGACCAATACATCAGCAAACTGGTACGTCCACACAGATTACTTTGATAAGTGGAATATCAATGAATTATCGCAGTATTTTGAAACAGAGCTTACCTTTGCCGAAGACCTGATTTCGGGAGGACTGTACGGTCCTGTTACTCTTTACACAGAATGAGTGATAATAAAACAAATCCTGATCAGCATACCATCCGACAAAACAGTTGCACTTCACTTGGCACGGATGGTATAATGATTCGTACAAATAAGAATTCGCAGAGGTATTAAACATGATTGAAAAGTTTGAACTGCATACTGATGTTCTCGTCCTCGGAAGTGGCCCTTCAGGATTTGCAGCAGCATACTCTGCCGCAAAAAACGGTGCGAAGGTAATACTTGTTGAGCAAAGCGGAGATATAGGTGGAATTTCAACATCGGGACTTATGAGCCATTGGACGGGCAGCTGCGATAGCCCTTTATATTATGAAATTCTGAAAAGAACCTCTCAGAATAACGAAGGCAAATTCAAAAACGAAATCACTAATCTTATCGACCCTGAAAAGTTGAAAACACTCTATCTTGAAATGCTTTGTGAGGTTGGCTGCAAGGTTATGCTTTACACCTTTGCCGAAGATGCAATCTGCGAGGGAGACAAAATTCTCGGTGCAACTGTCATCAACAAATCAGGGAAAACAGATATTTATGCAAAAATCACCGTTGATGCCACAGGCGACGGTGATATAGCTGCAAGAGCAGGAGCAGAATTCATTCTCGGCAGAGAAAGTGATAACAAAATGCAACCTGCAACGCTTATGTTCAAGGTCGGTGGAGTCGACTACGACCGTGCTATATTTTTAGGTTCATTCGAATCAACTTACGAAACACCCGACGGCGAGCTTCAGGATCTTGCCAAAAAGCACATACCTTATCCTGCAGGTCATATTCTTACTTATGAATCTACCCTCTCCGGTGTTGTGACATGCAATATGACAAATGCGATTGATATCGACGGCACAAACGCAGACGACCTGACAAGTGCTACGCTTATATGCCGCAGACAGATGGATGACATAGTCAGATATCTGCGCAAGTTCGTTCCTGGTTATGAAAACTGTTATGTTATCAGCTCGGCATCGCTTATGGGAATCCGTGAAACGAGGCATTTCAAAGGTAAATACACCTTGAACGAGCAGGATATTCTTGAGGCCAAGGTCTTTGACGACTATGTTGTAAAAGATGCTTATTTCAACTTTGATGTGCATAACATTACCGGAGCAGGTCTTGACAAAACAGGTCTGCAGAAGCATTTTACTCAAAGCAAGGGCTATACAATCCCCTACCGTTGTCTCATTCCTGAAGTTAAAGAAAACCTTTTGCTTTGCGGAAGAAACATTTCAGGTACACATATGGCACATTCAAATTTCAGGGTGATGCCTATCTGCATAGGAATCGGTGAGGCTGCAGGTGTTGCCGCATATATCGCTGTTTCAAAAAAATGCAGTCTGAATAATATCAACGCAAAAGAAATAAGAGAGATTATAGGAATATAAACAAAGCTCTCACAAACGCTAACTTAATTACTGCACAAAATAAATCAATCAGCATCCGAATGCACCTCAGGTAATACGGCCGAAATTCCTTAACTGTGGAATTTCGGCTTTTATTTTAGTGTTATTATTTAAAAGTACGGTTGTAAAAACCACATCACGCGACAACCTTCAACAGCACAAAACAGTTGCGCTTCACCCCGTACAGATGGTATAATTGTTAAAACATTGATATCTTAATCTCAATCAAAAATTTATTGTAACAGGAGGAGACGGTATGAGTCTGAGTATGCTGCATTGTGACGGAGAAAAAATCGTCAATGCCGAAGGTAAACAGGTTTTTCTGCGCGGAACAAATCTTGGCGGATGGTTGCTCGATGAATTATGGCAGGGATTTTTCAAAGGCGGAGAAGCTCAGTGGGATATTGTGACCACGCTCGAAAGGCGTTTCGGCATCTCCGAAGCCGAGCGACTTATAAAAATCCGCGAAGACAACTATATTACGGAATATGACCTTGACTATCTTGAGTCGCTCGGTTTCACCTGCGTGCGTGTACCGTTCTGGTACCGTAATTTTCAGAAGGATGATTCAGGCACCTGGGTACGCAAAGAAAACGGTGAAATAGATTTTTCACGCCTTGACTGGATTGTAGAGGAATGCGGTAAAAGAGAAATGTATGTTATTCTTGATATGCACGGTGTACCCGGTCATCAGAGCATTGCTCACCACTGTTGCCGTGTGAACCATTGCAAACTCTATGACGAAACCGAAGAAGGTGCTTATTTTCGTTCGCTTGCCTGTGATTTATGGAGTGAAATCGCCCGTCATTTTGCAGGTAACGCAACGGTAGCCGCTTACGACCTGATGAACGAGCCTATGTGTGATTATGAAGGCGACGATAAAGTCAACAGTAAGTATCACGATGTTTATTCGTTGCTTTACGGTGCCGTCAGAGCAAACGACCCTGATCATATCATAACGCTTGAGGCAATCTGGACACCTGATGACATACCTCACCCGAAGGAACGAGGATGGGAAAATGTGATGTATCAGTATCACCTTTATGATGATTCAGACGACAGCTTTAAAGAAGTTACCCTTCACCACGCAAGTAAAAAATTCAATGTGCCCGTGCTTGTCGGTGAATTCTCGCCTTGTCGCGGAACAGCAAAATGGGAATACATACTGAAACTTTTCAACGAATGTTCATACAACTGGCAGACATGGACCTATAAAGGACATTGCCCCAAGGGAGAAACGAGCCAATGGTTTATGATGGGTTCGGATGACCCGGACAACATTGTTGATATCAATAATGACTCAATCGAGGAAATTGAACGCAAATGGTCGTCTGTCAGAACAGAAACCTGCTGCAAGCCGATGAATGACCATGCGTTGCTTTCCAAATATGCAAAAGCCTGATTTTCACAGATAAGAAAAGCTGATCGGAGTGATGTTAAAATATGAAAATCCCTTACATTTCAGGTGATTGGAAAATTTTGTTCAAGCCCCAAAAATACGGAAATTATGTGAATGACCACACGGTGGTAAAAGGGCCTGACGGTGATTGGCATCTGTACGGCATAACAAGCTTCAGCGGTCATTCTTATGAAGAGCGTTATTTTGTCCACGGCAAGGGAACGAGCTTAAACACTCCCTTTGCTGAAGTCGGCAAATCAATTGACAGAGGTACATTGGCTTGGGCTCCGTGTGTAATAAGCAAAGATGAAAATTATTATATGTTTTACGGCCCATCACCGACATCACTTGCTGTGTCTTTTGATATGTGCGAATGGTACGGGTATAATGTTACTCTGCGTAACGAGCCTCCGATGGCAGCACATCGTGACCATTTTGTTTTAAAGGTTGATGAAAACAAACATCTTATGTATGTTGTCGGAGTTCATAACAAGAAGGGTGCTGTTTCGTGCTTTTCATCCTGCGATTTGTTGACATGGGATTTTGAAGGCTTTGCTTTGACATCGGGTGATGATGCTCCGCTCAACCCCGGTTGGGGCGCAATGGAATCGCCATTTGTTTTAAAAAAAGACGGTCTGTATTATCTTTTTATAACCTATACCAATTGTTCTGATGAGACTTACAATGACACTTTGGTGTTTTGCTCTGAAAACCCCCTGAATTTCGGAGAATACAATGGTGGGGTGGGAGGTGCAATTCCGATCACAAAATTATCGGCTCATGCACCTGAAATAATTGAAGAAAACGGAAAATACTATATCACGACCTGCGGGTGGACAGATAAACCTGTCCCCCACAAAGGCTGTGTTTCGATAGCTTCGCTTGATTGGAAATAATATCTGACTGTTTTTCTGAACAGATACAAGCAACACGATTGCATTACAAAGACCGGTGACCATCATCCTCTGTCGATGCTACGCCGCCAAAACATCACATATATTATATAAGGAGAAAAAATATGACACAGATTATTTCTTTTTTGCTGTCTGTTATATTCGCAATTGATATGTTTTTTCTCGGATGGTTCCCTGAAAAAGAGCTTGTTATAACACAAACAGAAAACAGAATTGAATACTATGTAAATGGTGAAAGCGATAAGCTGCGTTTTGGTGTTGCAGGTGACGGTAATTTATTTGAACCTGATGAAGAAATAAAAGTTATTATTGAATGTCTGGATGAATCTCTTGACGGCACAAAAGCAAAAATCTCCGTCAGAAGCGAGCAGACGGGTTTTGATGAAAGAAACTATATAGTTTTTGACTCTTCTTTGCCTTATAACGCATTCACCTTTTCATCCGATAAAAACGGAATTTTTACTGTTGCAATAACACTTCCCGACACAACCGAATACAGCTTCAATGTCGGTGTTCTCCCGAAAAATCCAAGAGCGAGTGACAGCTTTTATTACGGAATCCAGCCGTATATAACCCGTGCGTACACATGGGGCGAAGGCTTTCAGCTTCCGAATTTCACAGCTGAAGAATCTGTTGATAAAATTCTTGATGTTGCACAATATCTCGGCGTAAACCTTGTTCGTGAAGACAGTGTTGGTTGGGGTGCAATGCAGACGGAGCCTTATGGTGAAGTCAATTTTTCCGTGCAGGATTATCTGGTCGGCAAAGTAAACGAACACGGTATGAAATACAACTGGCTTCTCGGCTTCAACGGAGGAAAATGGTCTGCCACAGACAGATTTAAAGAGAATTATGACGAAGCAATCGGCTGGACCTATCCTCCTGACGAGGCTTTATGGTCGGACTTTGCAGTTAAGGTTGCCGGGCACTATGCCTATAACCCCGACATTCTCTGGGAAATATGGAACGAGCCAAACTTGTTTTTCTTCGCCGGAACTCCCGAAGAATATTTTTCACTCCTTGAAAAAACTGCAACAATAATCAAAGCTGAAAATCCGACAGCATATGTTTATTCAGGTGGACTCGCAGTTGCCGAAAAAGAAAGCAATCTTATTTTTTATCAGAAATCTTCAGACCTGATGAATAAAAGTCTGCTTGATAATTTCGGATATCATAACCACGACGGACTTGATAATTACTATGATTATATGAGCACTATGCTTTCTCTCACAAAATCTGCAGGGTTTTCAAACGGTGGTTTTAACAGTGAAAGCGGAGTTGGTGGCACGGATGCTGCAACGATTGCGTGCAAGGCACTTTATACCCGATCGACGGGAGCAAAAGGCTTTGTTTCATTTGCATTCAGAAAAACCGTTACGCCTGAAAACGACATAAACAACTTTGCTTTTTTCAATGAATATATGCAGCCCACAGAAGCTGTCATCACCTATGCAACGGTTATCCGTTTTCTTGGCAATGCAGATTTCGTCAGGAACATTTCAAATGAAAAAGACCTTGTAATTGACGAATACAACGCAAACGGAAATAAAATTGAAGTGTATTACAGCCTTGGCAAAAAACGCAGAATTACTGCCCCCGAAGGCGATTACCAAGCTTTTGATATGTACGGCAACGAAATTAAAATCGGCAGAAAGCTTACCATAACCAATTCGCCTGTATACATTGTTTATTGATACGATATCGCTCTTAAATAAAATCTGTTTCAACTGAAAAACCTCCTTGCAAAAGGTCTGACCTGATGCAAGGAGGTTTATTCTGTTCAATTTAAAAAACGGATAATCTGAGTCACATCAAAGAATAATTTCTTTACCCTGCTTTGCAGACTCGTAAATTGCACAGAGAATTTTTATCATATCAACACCCTGAGAAGGCTTGAAAACAGGCTCTGCACCCTCAGTTATAACATCAATGAAATTGCAGATATTTTTCTTATGACCGTTTGTGTCGATATTTCCTCTCTGAACAATATCAAGAAGCTGTCCGTCGTCCTCGGTGAAGAATTCAACTTCGTTATCATCCCATCTGAGGCCAGCTTTTGTTCCTCTGAGCTCAACATAACGGGTTTCTTCTTTGATGTTTGATGCCCAGCTGAATTCAATCTGAAGCACTGCGCCGTTGTCAAATCTGATCATACCCATAGCGAGGTCTTCAACATCAAAAGTACCTTCGGTTTTTGCATCACCGAATTTTGAATGTTCGGAGTCGCTTGTTGTGCTGTCTGCAAATTTAGTGTAAGTATTCGCGCTTACTGCAACGGGAGTGGGGTTACCCATAAGCCACACTGCAAGGTCGATCATATGAACGCCAAGGTCGATAAGCGGACCACCGCCTGACTGTGCCTTCGTTGTGAACCAACCGCCTTTTCCCGGGATACCTCTGCGTCTCTGCCAACCACAACGGCCACAGTAAATCTCGCCCATTTTTCCGTCTTCAATAAACTTCTTTGCATACTGCGATGCTGTGACAAAACGGTTGTTTCTTATAACCATAAGCACCTTACCTGCTTCATCAGCAGCATTTTTCATTTTGATAACCTCTGCAACATCAACAGCATCGGGCTTTTCGCACAAAACATGCTTGCCTGCTTTAAACGCATCAACTGCGATTATTGAATGAAGATAGTTTGGGGTACAGATATCCACAGCATCGATACTATCATCCTTGAGAAGCTCCTTATAGTCTGTATATACAGCTGCTTGAGGATAATATTTATCTCTGAGCGCAATTGCTCTTTCTTCGATAATATCGCAAAAAGCTACAACCTCTACCCTATCGTCTTCATAATAGTTTTTGATATGAGATCCACGGCATATACCACCGTTACCGATAAGTCCGATTCTTAATTTTGACATAATTTTTCCTCCTGTATCAACAAAAATTTTAAAAATTTCCATCTCTATTATATCAAAGAGGATAAAAAAGTAAATAGACGAATGCGATAAAATCAATAAAACCGACCGTACTTATTAACCTGCCGATCAGATCCGTTTATGGCAAAAGGCTTTCACTTTTCAGCATTGATTTGTGCACTCAGTTATATTATAATATAGCTGATAATCAAACACAGAAGTTGACTTGATTTTCATCACGGCACTGTGTTTCAGAACTATCATCGGTATTTAAACTATTGTGTTTTGTTTTAATCAAGTGGTTTAATTGATCTGGAAAGTTGGTGAGCATAAATTAAAATGGGAATCGTTTTTAATATACAAAAATTCTGCATACACGACGGCGACGGTATACGCACCTGCGTATTTTTCAAGGGTTGTCCTCTGAGATGTGTCTGGTGCCATAATCCCGAAAGTTTTGACAAATCACCGATACTTTCCTTTGATAAACAGAAATGCTCATTATGTGGCAGATGTCTTGCCGTCTGTAGTGTGCGTACAGTCAGAAACGGTGCTTTACAGATTGACCGTAAAAAGTGTATCGTGTGCGGTAAGTGCACTGAACTCTGCCTTAACGATGCCAACGAAATTTCCGGCAAAGAAATGACGGCTTCTGAAATTATGGACGAGGTACTCAAAGACAAGATGTTTTATGACACATCGGGAGGAGGCATCACCATAACAGGTGGTGAGCCTTCATATCAGGCAGACTTTACGCTGGAGCTTCTCGCTCTTTCAAAGGATTCCGGTATTTCAATTGCAATAGAAACTTGCGGTATCGGCACGCGTGATTTCTATAAAAAAGCCGCTGATCTCGGCACAACATTTTTATACGATATAAAGTGCATTGATCCTATGCGTCACCGGGAGCTTACGGGAGCTGATAATGCTCATATTATGTCAAATCTTCTTTATCTTATGGACAGGGGCGCAGACATTATCATCAGGCTGCCTTTAATCCCCGATTGCAACGACAGTGACGAAGATATTGCACGCCTTTCCGATTTTCTTAAGGAGAACGCAGGCAGATACAGATATGCAGAAATTATGCCTTATCATACCCTTGGCAAAGGCAAAGCAGAAAAAACAGGCATAACCACCACCTATACCCACGACAATGCAAGTGACGCCGAAATATCCCGTTGGTGCTCACTGTTTTCTTCTCACGGTGCAGATGTGAGAGTATCAAAATAAACGAGGTTAATTTATGATAACTTTAGCTCAGATTGATCCTTTCCTTTACGGATATTTTCTTGACGAAACGCTTGAACACGCAGAGAGAGTCGGCCTTGCACTTCTCCACGCAGCAAAGAATATTGAAGTCAGATTTTCACGCCAATTACTTCCCGAAACTTCATTTGAAACAAGGTACGGTAGCTCAGGTTACTCCCCCTCTGAGGGACTTTGGTTTAACGAAGATAATATTATGAAGCTTACGGAAGAATTTCCCGAGCACAGAGAGACTCTTCTTCGGTACCTGAGCGAAATAAACATATTCAAAAGCAAGGCAAAAAGGCTTTTTTCTGAGACTTCAGAAGCTCTCAACCATTCAGGTGCTGAATGGGGCGGTGGTTGGGGTGGACATTCTAACCCCGATTACGGAAGAATTGTCAACTTCGGAACTGATCATATCCGTGCAATAATCGCTGAAAACCGTGAAAAACACCCTGACGAGGCGTGGTTTTACCGTTCCTGCTCTTACACGCTGGATGCAATAGATATTATTGGCGAAAGATATGGAAAACTCGCTCTTGAAATGTCCGAGAATTGTCCGATTGCAAAAGACAAATCACTGTTACTGCGTATGGCAAAGGCATTTGAAACTGTGCCTAAAAAACCTGCATACGATTTCACTTCGGCTATGTGTTCGTTTATGCTTATATTCGCTCTTGACGGAAGTGATTCTCCCGGCAGATTTGATCAGTATATGTTTCCTGCATATTCAAAAACTAAGAACAGTGAAGAGATTGCAGACCTGCTTGACAGACTCTGGGACTACTTCCACGATCACCGTTCGTGGAATCTCTGCATTTCAGGAAGCGATGAGAATTGGAACGATGAAAGCAACGCACTTACATACGACATTCTCGCTTTAGTAAGAAATAAGGGTTACAACACCCCTAATCTTACCTGCAGAATTCACAGAAACACGCCCGACAAGCTTTGGAATGATATCGCAGATACTCTTGCTGTGGGAACGGGACTTCCCTCTTTATACAATGATGATACCGTTTGTGTTGCGCTTGAAAAAATCGGTATTCCACCTGAGGACAGCCACGATTACTGTATGAACGGCTGCAATCAGATAGATATCCTCGGAAAAAGTCATATGGGACTTGAAGACGGTGAGGTTGTTTTCAGCAAGTGTCTGGAATTTGCACTTCACAACGGCAAGGATAATATAACAGGCGAAAAGGTTTCTGCCGAAACAGGTGATCCTGCTACCTTCGGAACTTATGAGAGGTTTGAACGGGCTTTTATGGATCAGCTTGAATATGTGACATACAATGCTTGCAGCAGCGCCAACGACTGGCAGCATCTTCGTGGAGTATTTGAGCCTCATCCCCTGCGCTCATGCCTTATCGAGGGTTGCCTTGAAAAGGGCCGTGACTACAGAAACGGAGGGCCTCTGTATAATCACGGGCAGATTTTAGCAGAGGGCATTGCCGATACAGGAGACAGTCTTTTTGCTGTCAAGAAGCTTGTTTTTGACGAAAAGAAATACACAATGGCAGAGCTTATTGATGCTCTGAACGCAAACTTTGAGGGTTACGAGCAACTCCATCACGATTTTAAAAACTGCGAAAAATTCGGCAACGATATTGAAGAAGTGGACAAAATCACAGCACGGGCACTCAACCGATTTTTCACCGTCCTTAAGCGTAACAGAACCTACAGAGGCGGAGTTTTCACAGGGGGATGTAGTACATTCAACCGAGCTGCAGGATACGGATTGAAAACAGCTGCGCTTCCTAACGGAAAGCGCAAAGGTGAATCACTTCTTGCTGACAGTATTGCGGCAACACCCGGCCGTGATACAAACGGCCCTACCGCCCAGATCAAATCCGTCCTCAGATACAATCACACCGATGCCTGCAGCGGATTTGTATTTCAGAACAAGTTTGAAAAGAAGATTTTTATGAGCGAAAAAGGCAAAGCCTCTTTCATCGCTCTCGCAAAGGCGTTTTTCGCAGGTGGAGGACAGCAGTACACAGTAACCGTTGTCTCTCCCGAAGACCTTATTGATGCAAAAACAAATCCCGAAAATCATCGTAACCTTATCGTCCGTGTCGGTGGCTACAGCGACTATTTCACAAACCTCACCGAAGAGCTTCAGGACAATGTTATCAAAAGAACATTTATGGATACCGAGGCTTCACATATTTAATAATCTGCAACCGTTTTCAGGATTATTACTTTTACACCAAACCATACCTTTATCCATATAAACAAAAAAATCAGGAAATACCCGGTATTTCCTGATTTTTTATTTGCTTTTATGTTCCGATCAGAGCAAGGTTTTAAACTCTTCATATGCCTTCGGGTTAGCAAAAATAACATCGTTAGGTGTTGAAAAATCAATCGGTTCACCTTCATAATCTGATACAATGCCACCTGCTTCTTTTGTAATCAATGTTCCTGCTGCTATATCCCACGGCTGCAATTCTTTTTCAAAAAAGACCTCACATCTGCCACACGCTACCATACATATATCGTAAGCTGCCGAGCCGCTTCTGCGAATATCACGGGAAAGATCAAAGACCTTTCTAAGAAGAGCAAAGGTTTCATCGGTATTTTCAGGGTGATAAGGAGATGTTCCGAAAAGAGCAAGACCGTCCGAAAGAGGGCGTTCGCTGACATTTATTCTTTCACCGTTCAGATATGCACCCTTGCCTTTTTCAGCGCTGAAAATCTCAGCCGTGTAAGGATTGTATACTACTCCTGCAATAACATCGTTTTCCTTGCAAAGCGCTACTGAAATACAACTGCAACGGTAATCCTGCATAAAGTTTGTGGTACCGTCAATCGGGTCTATTATAAAACGCAGACTGTTGATTGAAAAATTGTTTTCGCTTTCCTCGCCTATAAACTCAGCCTCAGGAAACGCCTTGCCGAGCTCATCAAACAAGAACTCCTGCACAGCAACATCATACTTTGTTACAAAATTTTTCTTACCCTCTTTTGCTGTTATGCTGCTTTCCTGATTATGTGCAGAAAGAATTATTTTTCCTGCTTCTTTTACTATTTCAGTGATTTTTCCGATCATACCTATCACCCTTCATTATTTTTATGATACTTTTCATTTTCGATAAAGCTGATTTTTAAAGTGAAATAGTTTCGCTGTTCTGCTCCTTGTTCCAGATTATTTCAATCTCTATGGGTATATTCGACTCAACCGTTACTTTTGGTTTTTCTTGCTCTGAGCTTCGCTCTTCGCAAATAAGAGTCAGCTCACCGTCTATGCCGAACGGGTATTTTTCAACACCGTGCTTTTCAAGCAGATTGATATGCCATGTAATTTTATTTTTTGCTGCATCAGGCTTGATACCGAAAACATATTCAAACATTATTGAAATCGGCGACAACCCTGTCCATCCTACGAAGTCACCCATAGATGGGCTACCCTTTTCAAACTTATCCCCAACAAGCTCGGGTGCATAATTTTCAAAAAGCGTTCCTCTGTCTTTGAAGACATTTACAACTGCATCAAGGTGGGACACAGCAATTTCGTGCGAAAGTCTGTACTTTCCATATCCGTCAAGACCTTTGAGAACCATATAATTTGTCGGAGACCAGACTGAGCCGCACCAATAGCCTCCTGCAGGGTTATATTCCTCGTGATCTTTCGAAAGAGTAGGCACACGATGGATGGTTTTGAATTCATTTTCGTTTTCAAGATGCGCGATAAAATCTTCTTTTCTGTCCTCAGGAACGCACTTTGCAAGAAGCGACCAGAACGCACCGATATGCTTAACGCCGTTGAATGTATCGTCATCCCTGAGGTCGTAGTAAAACTTTGTTTCTTCATCCCAAAGCTTCTCGTTGATTACCTTGAAAAGCTTATCACGCTCAACTGTAAGCTCAGGGATAAATTCTTTTCTTCCGAGAATCTCTGACATTTTTATAAGAATATTGCAAGCATTGAGTTCCTGCATACAAGCATCAACCCAGACCATATGGCCGTGGCTGTAACAGACATGGTACTTTTCATCAAGACGAGGGCAATTATCCATACCGCAACCGTAGCCTGAAGAAAAATATGTACCATCACGCCATGTGAAATGCTCCTGCATCCACTGATGATACGCCACAAGGCAGGGATAAACACGGGCAAGTCGTTCCTTATCACCGAAGTTAAGGAAATAGTCCCACTCGCACCACGCCAACACTTCAGGACCTGTCGATGACGGGTCATGACGGGCAAAAATATCGCAGCCTGATTCTTCCTCAATCTGACGGCAGATAAAACCGTCAGCGTGCTGATGCGAATAGAAATTATCAAGAGTTTTCTGGAATTTAAAAATCCTGTCTGCATATTTACCAAACATCAGCATAAAAGCTGAGTCCCACATAAATATACATCCGTTGAATGCTGCGTCAATATAATTTGTTACAAAGCCTGTGTCTTTCCTGGGTTTTCTCAGATTTGAAAAAGCAATTTTCCAAGCTTTCCAATAGCAGTCGATATAATCGCTGTGATTTTTCCATACAGGCTGAGGCAAACGACTTCTGACAGAGTCAAAATCCGGAAGTTCAGCATCCTCCATATCAGCTGAGATGAAAGTATTTTCTTCCATCAATTCTTTATCGTCATATGTAATTTCATTATTTTGCCTAAAAGGAATCATAGAAACACTCCTTACAGATTGTCCTTATAATTTTATCACACAGTCAGTATTTTTTCAATTGCCTTTTCTGTCTTTTAAAACTTGCAATATAAATTACCCGTA
>JAZORX010000134.1:0-14217 GCA_045656845.1 Acutalibacteraceae bacterium
ACCAAAGGTCATCTTCAAATACTCTTCAAAATCTGCACCATGCGTTTCTGCTTCTTTTTTCCACACCTCGACAGTTTCGTCGATCTTCTTTTTTTCTCTCTCAGAAAGGTTAGCCTGTCCGGCCTTCACAGCCTCGTTGTATAAAACATGCTGTGCTGTTGCCGAATCAAGGGCTGACTGACGGAAACATTCTGTCCAGGTGATCATGTTTCCGTCTTCGTCTTCAGTCATAGTCCGTTGCTTATGAGGTGGCTTTGATGTATCGTAATCAGCAGTATAGTACTGCATACTGTTTATACTATCTATAAAATTATTATACGCTGCAAAATAGTAATACATATACTCTGCTTCGGTGATTTCAAAATCCTGCTTTGCTGCAACCTCTTCCGTCTTTACCGACGCAGTTGTAGTCTCCTCTTCACCATCATCTTTCTTTGAAGAAATGATGATAACCGTTCCTGCAACTATAGCAATCACAAGGATAACAGCTATAATCGCAATTACAAGCTTCTTTTTGTTTTTCGGAGCCTTTTCCTCAACAGGAGATTTGCCGCATTTCGGACAAACTTCAGCATTCTGTCCTATTTCCGTTCCGCAATTTTTACAAAACATTTTATTGCACTCCTCTTTTTAAACTATGCAAATACAGTCACAGACACTATAAGATATATACTTTCAAACACCAGCATCAGCAGATGTCAATTTGCAAAGCAGAACATATCGCTGCTGTATTTTTTTCCGTCTCTGTCTGTGAAATAAAACACTACATAATAGTCTTCTTCATCTTCAATATCGTCCAGATAAACAATATCAAAACCTTTTTTCGTGCTGAACTCATGGCCGTACATAATACCGCCTTTCTTTTCACAGTTCAGTCCGTTAGCATCTGTCCATAATTTCCGTGAAGAACTTATAATCATATAATTTTCATATTCTGTAGGCTGTACAATGTGTTCGTCTACTGAATCGGCACTACCATCCCATTCATCATCACACATCTCTTTAAGAACAGGTTTACCATTCTCCTCTTCTACAAACCAATACACATGATCACCGCCCTCTTCTCCGAAGCCACCATTATATGCATAACAAACAAAATAATCGCTCGGATTACCCTGGTCATCCCTTCTCTGATACATAATAACCGGAAACTCCGTGCCGTTCGGTATATCTTCAAAAATCGGTCTGTATGTTGCGGTAATTTTTCCATCCGCATCATATGCGGCTATTTCTGTTGAATAAACACGTCTGTACTCGTCCTTGTAATCACGATCTTCCGTCTCTTCAAACTTTTTATAAACAACAGCATCTACATCTTTAAGATTCGGTATCTTGCTTTTATCAAAATCAAGTGAAAACTTATACTGACCATTCTGCTCTGTAACTTTACATGTTGCACCCGTCAGTTTAATATATGTTTCCGTTTTTTCTTCGTCGTTTTCATCCTTGCTTTTATCTTGGTCTGAATTATCTTTATCAATGTTTGTTGTCGTTTCTGTATGGATGGTAGTCACCTGTGGTTTAGTTGTGGTTATGTAATCCGATCCGGTAGAACTTACTGCAGTTTGTTCGGTTTCAACAGCCACCATTCCACTTTTGATCATTATACCTGCCGTTAAAATTCCTGCCAAAACAGTTAAACTAAGCGAAATCAGTATTGTTTTTCCGTTAAGTTTAAATCCTGATTTGGCATCATTAGTGTCCGCCATATATTACCTTCCCTTTTTCACATCTTAACAGATGATATTATTTCCTCAATCCTCAAAGAAAATCGGGTTTGTCCATGCCTGCTTGCCGTCTTTATCTATAACATAGGCACGGATGTATTTGTAATTTTCGGGATCAATGTCCGTTTCTGCGTGCGAAATCTGACCATCCTCGTTTTTGAAAATCCTTGTCGGGTGGCAATCGCTGAGGAAATAAATTTTCTCTACGGGTTCGCAATCAAGGTAGATTTTGCCGTTTTCAAAATAGAAATCCTTGATAACGGGGCCGCAGGATGAATAGAATTTTCCGTCCTTGATAGCTTCAAGAATCGCCTTTACATTGTTCTCAGCATTGACCATAACCCAGCCTTTGCAGTGATGGTGAGGCTGATGTCCGTCATCCGTCGCAACGCCCCAGAGCTTTATGCCTTGGCCGAGAAGATCATCCCAGTAAAGCGCATTCGTATCCATATAATTCTCGTCTGCTCCACCTGAGTTCCATATCTCCATCGCAACATTGCCCTTGAGCTTGTCAAAATATCTCGGTGGAGTTGAGCTCCATTCGGGATGGCAATAGAAGGTTATATTGTTGTTAGCGTGGATTTCATCAAGAAACGGCTGGTATTCAAACTGATCTCTCGCTGCTCCGTTGGGAAGGCGCTGATCCTGCTCGTAGCCGTTTGTCTCGTCATCGGGGCCGAGACAAACATGATGGAATGTTCTGAAGCCTTTGATCCTTTCAAAGGTATTGTCAACTTCCATTCCCGGGATGATCGTGATTTCAACATCCTCGGCGTAGTTTTTATAATTATATATGTTATGGTCGGTTATCGCCATAAAATCATAGTCGTTTTCCTTGTGAAGCCTGATAACATCGTCGGGAGCGACCTTACCGTCCGAGCGTGTTGTATGGCAATGCAATGCACCTTTAAGATGCTTGTTTTCTCCTGTAAAAGCCTGCTGTCTGATAAACATTTTAACTCCTCCTTTACATTTAGAATTATAGCAGACTCGTTTTTCTTTTTCAATAAATTTTCTTTTTCACTTGCTTAAAAGGAATTTTTTGTGTATACTTATTTCATCAAAAATGAAAGGAAAATATTATGACACAGATTATTTCATTTATTTTGTCTCTTATTATGACTCTTGTTCCGTTCATCGGCAGAGATGCAAAGGAGCCTGAAGAGGCACTTCTCAATGTTTCAATTATTTCAGACACTCATCTTGACGCCCGTTTCCCCGGTGGTAAGCTTAACCTTGAAAGAGGTCTTCGCGATATGAACAAGTTTGACAACGATGCTGTTATCGTTGCAGGTGACCTTACAAACTACGGTGACGAGGCTTCTGTTAAGTATTTCTACGACATTATGCAGAACAGCTGCGACGCTGAAACATGGGTCGTTGCTACGGGTAACCACGAAATCGGTCACCCCGAAGAATTCACAAACGAAGAAGCAAGACAGAACTTTATAAAGTACCATAACGAATACACAGGTCAGGGCATCGAAAACGCATACTACAGCGTTGATGTTGAGGGCTACACATTCATCGTCCTCTGCGACCAGAGTGAAGACAACTGGGACAGCTGCGACATTTACGACGATCAGATTGCTTTCCTTGATGCTGAGCTTGCAAGAGGCACTGCAGAAGGCAAGCCTGTTTTCGTTGTCTGCCATGTTCCCGTTGAGGGTGCAAACGGTCAGGATATGATTTACGAAGACGGTGGTCTTGACGAATATTCTGACGCTGTTAAAACCACAATGGAAAAATATGAGAATGTTTTCTTCATCAGTGGTCACGTTCATACAGGTATCAACGGTCACCTTTCAAAGGAGCTTTTTGATATCTCCTGCGTTGAGACTGAAAACGGCGTAACATATGTTAATCTTCCGACATACGGCCTCGTTAACCGTTACGGTATTCCTTGGAACGGTATGGGCTTCCAGATGGAGGTTTATGAAGACGAAGTTATCTTCAGAGCAAGAAAATTCAACACTTCAAGATGGTACGGATTCTACGAATTCAACATTGATCTTGTATAAAAATCAGCCTGAGATGTTAACGCATCTCAGGTTTTTTAATTACTTTTTACGGATAACGAGAGTAATCTCAACAAAAGATTGTTTTTATTTTTCAGCCGTGATATAATTTTTGTGACAGGAGGATGCCTATGGAAAGCTTATTATCTAAACTCAACTCTCTCGGTCTCATGGCCATGTCACCTGCCCCGAACGCACGGCAGGCGGAATGGTTCAGACGCGAAAAATCAATTTTCTTCCACTTCGGAATGAATACTTTTACAAATATGGAATGGGGCGACGGCACTGAAAGCCCGTCAATCTTTAACCCTGCAAGCCTTGACTGCAGACAGTGGATAAAAACAATAAAAGACGCAGGATTCAGGTCTGCAATTCTCACAGCAAAGCATCACGACGGCTTCTGCCTGTGGCCGAGCAGATATACGGAACACAGCATTAAAAATTCACCCTACAAAAACGGCAAAGGCGACATTGTGAAAGAATTTACGGATGCCTGCGCTGAATTCGGCATCAAGGCCGGTATATATCTTTCTCCGTGGGACAGACACGAAAAAACATGGAGCACTCCCGAATACGACGATTTCTACACAGGTCAGCTCACCGAGCTTCTGACAAACTACGGAAAAATATGGGAAGTATGGTGGGACGGTGCAGGCAGCACAGAAGCAAACTACAACTGGGAAAGATGGGCATTGACCATCCGCAAACTTCAGCCGGATGCCGTCATTTTCGGCTCACTCGGAGCTGAACCCTTCGTTGAAACCCGTTGGGTCGGCAACGAAAAGGGATTTGCAGGTGATCCTTGCTGGAGCAGCATTAAATCCGAATCACTCATTACTGAAACAACAAGTGAGCTTAACAGCGGTGCTCTGGACGGCAACCGTTTTATCCCTGCCGAGGCTGATGTTTCAATCCGACCCGGTTGGTTTTACCATCCCGACCAGGACGACAAGGTGCGTGATGTCCGTAACCTTTTGAAACTCTGGTTCTTGTCCTGTGGAAGAAACGCAAACCTTCTTCTCAATCTTCCTCCCGACACAAGAGGTCTCGTTCATGAAAACGATGCAGCAAGTCTTTTGCAGTTCAACGAGGTTCTTGAAAAAGCACTCAGCGTTGATTTTACAAACGGAGCTACAGCAACAGCTGACAGCGTAAGGGATGAAATCTGCCCGTCACAAAACATCCTCACAGCAGATGAAAACGAATTTTACGCAGCTCAGGAAGGCTGCCTGACGCCCGAGATAATCATTAATCTTGACGGTGAAAAAGAGTTTAACTGCTTCACTTTGCAGGAGGTTTTTGAGCTTGGCCACCGTGTTACGGGTTACGAGGTTTCTGCCCTTGTCGGTGATGATTGGATAACCCTTTACAAGGGTCAATGCATCGGCTACCGAAGTGCACAGTATTTCCCGACCGTTAAAACAGACAAGGTAAAAATAAAAATCACGGATGCACTTCACGCACCCGTGATCAGAAAATTCAGCCTTCATAAATTTGACGAAAGTCTGCTTTCAGAAAAAGAATATATTTCAAGCGATAAAAATCTACTCAGCAACGACACAGCAAAAATAATCCGAATAAATAACGAAATCGACATTAATCTCGGTGGTATCCTTCCGTTTAACCTCATAACAATAGAGGCTCACGGGTGCGAGGATTGCGACATCAGCCTTTACAACGGATTTGACTTTGAACCGTGTGACGCAAAAGCTATCTGCTCCGACGGAATAATAAAAGTATCCTTTGAAAAGCCGATTGACTGGTGCTACAGAATCAGAATTACGCTGGATAACAAACCCTATTCTGACGATGATGTTAAATTAGGAGTTTACCTGAAATAAGCAAAAGAGCGCGCCCTGACGGACGCGTTCTTTTTATCTGAAAAACCAATAAACCTTTTCTATTGCAGCGTAGAACTTCATAAAATACGGAGAAAGTGCAAACCAATAATCCTCATCATAAAGGGTTGTCCACTTAAAAGGAGCACGGAAATGATGAGTCATTTCACACTCTGAAAGCTCTCTCTGCCTTGTGCCCTCACCGATCTTTTTGATACCGAACTTAACAAGATCATCATAAAGAGCATCCTGTGCCGACATCCATTCATACATCGGTCTCAGGCGTGAAAACTCGCTCTTCTTATTTGCACATTTCCAATATCTCCACGAAAGCTCGCTACGCTTGATTTCATCTCTCTGCAGATCCGTCTGTGCTGCGTCATAAGCCATCTGCCAAAGCTCATCGCATTTCTTTATATCTTTGTTTCTCATTTTATAGAGAGTTTTCTCTGCTGCCTGATAAATACCGAGGTGCTTGCGGTCTGTTACTGCGTGGTCGGTTATGATCTCGATGAACTCACCGATGTACTTGCCACCCGGACCGTAAACAGCTTCAAGATAGCCATACATTTCTGCTTCATAATCCATATACGGATCTTTGAGAAGCTGAGAGAGAAGGTATGTTCTCATCTCTGCAAACTCTGCGTCACATTCGTCGATATAATAGTTACCCTCTTCGTAAACGCCCTTGACATTGTTCTCTGCAAAGATCTGAACATTTCTCTGCATAACTCCGAAGTTAGGGAAGATACAGCAGGTTTCGCTGTAGTTTGTAACATAGTCCCAGATATAAACTCTGTCACAGATCTTTCCCCAACCGGAAAGGTCTTTCATAAACTCTTTGTTGAGTTCACATTTTTCATCATCAAGAGTATGGCCAAAGCAGCATTCGATTGAGCAGAGCCTTACGATAACATCTTCTCTCGGCACTACCTTAGTCGGCGTTTTTCTGGTGTACTGATAAGCAAAGGTATCAAAAACAATATTGTCGTATTTACCCGTTGCCTTGACTCTTTCAGCAATTGTATTAACGAAAGTTATCATTGTGCCTGCGTGTGAGCCGTTTTCATTATCAACAGCTGCGCAGTTTTCACATTCGCAATATTCCTGATTATCGTGCTGAGTAAGAGAAACAATCTGCATACTCTTCAGGGGATCATGTTCTCTTTCGAGGAGTTCGATAACCTCGTTATAAACAACATCGATTGTATCAGGATTGGTAAGGCAAAGCTGTTTCGGCACTCTTTCACCGCCGTGAAGAGCAAAATATTCGGGATGCGCATCAAAATATGTTTCTGCCTTGCAATAATAAGTTACAAGGGTGTGTGCAAACGAACCGATATATCCTACATAGCCACCCTGTTCAGGAGAAAGATAACGGTAAACACCACCGTTCTGTCCGTTCGCGATTGAAAACTCAGCATCTCTTGAAGACTTAGTGTCGGTTTCCGTGTATTCAAAATACGGAGTGTAGCTGATGTCTATTCCGTTTTCAACTGTCAGTTCAGTATTCACGGGAGTTTTTATAACATTTGTTTCATACCATCTGCAGCCGCAGAATTTCTCAAGGAATCCGTAAACGCCGTAGATCGTTCCTCTTGTATCGTAGCCTGCAATAACAAGCTTATTTTCGTCAGATTTAATAACATAGCTTCCGTTCTTCGGGTTTTCAAACTGAACCTCTGCTCTGTTAGTGCTGCCGACTACAATTTCCTTATCCTGAACGGCTGAAGCATCCGTAATAACGGCAATATCCTCGCCCGTTATCTTTTCAAGATAATACTCAAGCTTTTCTGCAGCATACAAATCTGTTGAAGCTGCATTTTCGCCAACGACAATGACTGCATCTGCAACCCTGAAAGTCGCATCCGCTGCACTTGCAAAAACGCAAAGTGAGAAAGAAATGGAAATAGTCAGAAGAACTGCTAAAAATCTCTTCATAAAAAAACCTCCCAATAATTCTTATTTTTATTTTAGCATAATATTTTTTCATTTTCAACAACATACTGTCAGTTGTTGAAAAAACATATACTATTTGGTACAATGGTAAAAAAGCAAAAGGACTGATTTTATGGATAAAAGATTTTTTGATCATATCATCCACGGTGGAGATTACAATCCCGACCAGTGGATAGATACTCCTGAAATATGGGACGAGGATATGCGTCTGATGAACCTCGCAAATGTCAACAGCGCAACCGTCGGCATTTTCGCCTGGTCTATGATCGAGCCTGAAGAGGGAGTTTACAACTTTGAATGGCTTGATGAAATTCTCGACAAGCTTCACGAAAACGGCAAGGATGTCATTCTTGCGACACCTTCGGGAGCAAGACCTGCGTGGCTTGCACAGAAGTATCCCGAGGTTTTGCGTGTTAATGAAAACGGCATTCGAAACGAATACGGTGTGCGTCACAATCACTGCCTGACATCACCCGTATACCGTGAAAAGGTGCGTAACATAAACGCGATTCTTGCAGAGCGTTACAAGAATCATCCTGCAGTTAAAATGTGGCACATTTCAAACGAATACTGTGGTGAATGCCACTGTGAGCTTTGTCAGGAAGCTTTCAGGGATTGGCTGAAATCGCATTACAAAGACCTTGACGAGCTTAATTTTAAATGGTGGAACGGCTTCTGGAGCCACAAGATGACCGACTGGTCACAGATCAACTCTCCGAAAGACCGTGGTGAAAACCATGTAGTTGCGATGAAGCTTGCGTGGAGACGATTTGTTTCAGACAGCCACATTTCATTTTATGAAAATGAAATCGCTCCTCTGAGAGAAATTACTCCTGATATTCCTATCACAACTAACTTTATGAAAATGTATGACGGAATTGATTATCAGGATTTCGCAAAGCATCTTGATCTCATCTCGTGGGACAGTTACCCTGCGTGGGACAGAGGCGCAAATCACAGCGAAGCCGTTGAAACAGCTTTTGTTCACGACACCTTCCGTTCACTCAAGGATGGTCAGCCTTTCTTCCTTATGGAAAGCACTCCGTCAATCGTAAACTGGCACGAGGTCAACAAAATTCCGAAGCCCTTCAGGCAGGAGCAGGCTTCAATTCAGGCTATTGCTCACGGTGCAGACAGCATCCAGTATTTCCAATGGAGAAAGAGCCGCGGAGGACACGAAAAATTCCATGGTGCTGTCGTTGACCACTGCGGACACGAATATACAAGAGTTTTCAAGGAAGTTTCTCACCTTGGTTCCGTTCTTCAGAAGCTTGACGGAGTTGTAGGAAAAGGCTACAACGGCAAAGTTGCTATCGTTTACGATTGGCAGAACAAATGGGCAACAAGCGTTTTCTGCGGATACAATAACAACGAACGGGACTACCTTGGCGAGTGTGTGAAATGGTACAAGCCCTTCTGGGAAAAGGGTATCGCTGTTGATGTGATCCCAATGGATGCTGACTTCAAAAAGTACGACCTTGTCATCGCTCCATTCTTGTATATGCTTAAAGACGGTACAATCGACCGCATTGAAGAATATGTCAGAAACGGTGGTACTTTCGTTGCAGGTTATCTGACAGGTATCGTTGACGAGGACGATTTATGCTATCTCGGCGGCTTCCCGGCAGGAAAACTCAAGGATGTTTTCGGCATCCGATGCGTGGAAACAGATTCCATTCCTAAGGATATGAAAAACACTGTATCATATAACGGAAAGAGCTATGATGCAATCAACTTCTGCGATATTCTTCACGCATTTTCAGCCGAAGAGATCGGCCTGTATGATGGTGATTTTTATAAATGCACACCTGCTGTCACCGTAAATTCCTACGGCAAAGGCAAAGCATATTATGTTGCTTTTGCAAACGAAGGAGAATTCTTTAATGATTTCGTCGGGGAACTTACGACCGAGCTCAGCCTCGGAGAGATTGACTTTGATATACCCGAGGGCGTCAGCGTTGTAAAACGAGGTGATTACATTTTCGTTATGAACTTTGCTGATAACAAAAAGAAAATCGTCCTCGACCGTGAATATGAGGATGTATTAACAAAAGAAAAGATTTCTTCACTTTCTCTTCCCGTCTGTGATTACGCAATAATCAAATAAAAAAATCAGACTGCTTCATTTTTCCGAAGCAGTCTGTTATTTTTATGATATACCAAGTCTTTCAAGGATTTCAGGGTCGCAGGTCTCGGCAAGAGTGCCGATCTCTGCCCACTTTTTATCTGCCTTTTCTTTCCATGCCGGGAAATCCTCAGGCAGCTCGGGATAGCTATCATAAATAGTTCCGATTTCCATCGCCTGCATTAATCCTTTGACTATATTTTTAATTGAGGAAGTACGGATTTTTTTCTTTGCCACTGCGGCAGATATTTTACCGAGCCACTTTGCAATATCGCTGCCCTTGAGCTTGAGGTTGTTATCCTCCATTCCACCGAAAAGCTCTTCGCTGAAAACGATATCATTGGCAAACATGTACTCAGCCTCGTCAAAATTGAGAGAAACAATACCCATCAGAAGAGGACGCATAAAATCAAAATCCTTGCCCTGAGCCTTCATATATCTCGTGTTGATACTCCACATATTGTCCTTGGTAAGAGGAAGCTTTTCACGAAGAAGGGTTGAAATAACATCGACGGCAATTTCAGCCTGAACGAGAGACGATGTACAACCCTCGCCACAGGTCGGCTTTGTAAGGCAAGCTGCGTCACCCATTACGATAAATCCGTCATCAACAAATGAATAAACCGATCTGTGATACGGAGTCATTCCCTTTTCAACCTTTTTCACCTCATACTCCGGATATGCCACATTTTTCATATACTGAGAGTTGAAAACCTCTTGAGCATATTCATAAGAGTAGCTTCCGCCGATACCCAGTATAGCATCGTAACCCTCACCTGCAGGTGCAGACCAGGCTTTATACTGCATAAAGAATCCGTCATACTCACGGGGCTTTATATTTTTATCAAGATAGCTTATGTAATAGAGTACAACATAGAAAATATCTTTCGGTGTGATTTTAAAATTACATACAGGTGATGAATCGGGAAGCTTTCGCCTGGCGACGGACGGAATACCCGAGCAATCTGCAACTATTTTTGAATATGCAATCTGCTCACCGTCTGCAGTCAGGTACTTTGCACCTGAAATTTTGCCGTTGGCATCGTAGACAAAATCAGTAAACTCTGCACCGTAGATAATCTCGGCACCCTTCTGCTTCGCCTTTTCTGCCATAAGCATAATATAATCGTGCTTATGAAAACCGATAACGGGAGAGTAACCGCCCTTTTTATAGTATGTGCCGTAAGGGGAAATCATCGGAGAGCTTTCAAAGCGGAACTCACGGATGGGATTATCTTCATCAAGAGTGTCAAGACCGAAACGCTTCATCTCAGCCTCACCCATATGGAAAATATCATATGAACGCGAAACATCATCAGGCATTTGCTTTTCAAGCACAAGAACTTTGCTTCCCTTTTCAGCCATTTTTTCGGCAAACCAACAGCCTGTGCTTGAACCGCCTACGATCAATACATCATATTTTTCCACAGAATCACCTTGCTTTAATTTTATAGATTAATTATTTATTCTTGCTTTCTATTTTCTTGTTTTCTTCGTGTCTCTTTGCACGGATAACTTCAAGCTCACGATACATCTGCTCTTTCTTATCTCCTTCAACATCATAAAGAGTTTTAAGAATAATTGCTTTGAGAACATTGCTGAGAGTGTAACCAAAGAGAAGGAATCCGAGAATCCAGAGGCAGGTGTTCAGATAATCCGGCTTTGCCTGCATTGTTGCAACGAGGTTACCCTCAGATGAAGACTCATAGCCAACCCATGCAATCATAAACGGAATAATCAATTCTCTTGCATAGTTGATTGCTGTATTGATCCAACCCGGAATAACGCCCTGAATAGCTTCGATACGGTCACCCGTCTGCCACTCAAGATAGTCGTAATATTCAACATCGAAATGAGATTTTGAAAGCTCCTGAACGCCGATACCTACACCAAAGAGGAAATAGAAGAAATAGAAGAAAATACTGTTCCAACCTGAGAAGAACATAATACCCATCTTTGCTTCAAGGAAACAGATTGCAAAAAGTATACCTGCTGAAATCATAGAGTACGGTCCGCAGAATTTAAGAAGCTTTGTGGGCTCGTGTTTCTTGGAAAGCTTTGTTGTTATAAGGTTACCAACAACCGTGCCGACTGCAGTCGGAAGTGTGAGGAGAAGGTTGTTTGCTGAGCCGACGGTAATTGCTGCAAGTAATGTTGACATCTTGCCGAGCACAGCAAAGTTGTTAACCCATGCCATATACTGATACGCACGATAGTTTTTGTATTTGAAAAGAGTGAGAAGAGTCTTTGAAATTTTAACCTTTTCTTTCTTCGGAAGCTCGATTCTTTCCTTACAGAAAAGACCACACATAAGGTTACCGAACAATGTAACTACACCGGCAACAACACCGAGAGTCATATACATCTGATTCTTATCATCACTGAATATTCCGTAAACAGCTGTTGCAATGTATGCTCCGCCGTAACCGATATAGTATGAAAGCTGCCAGATTGTTGCAACAGTTTTCTTTTCTTTCGGGTTCGGAGAAATAACCTGAGCAACATTCTGTCCGAGGTTGTTGAATGCATTGAAAATTGTCTGACAGCAGGCAATTCCGTAACGGAAAAGTGTCATCTGCTGAACGGTCCAACCCTGAGGAACGTAGAAGTAGAGAACTGTAAGTGCAAACATCGGCACAAGGCAGATGATGTACCACTGACGGTAACGACCCCAGCGAGTCTTCCACTTCTGTACGATTGTAGCTGATATAAGACCGACAATAACGCCACAAATTGTTGTAATAGTCGTCTGAACAGCAAGAATACTTGCAATTCTGTCTGAATCGACACCAACGGGACCGTAATACAATTCGTGCAAAAAGGCTGCAGCGAGAGTACCCGTAAGCGTTGTGCCGAACATGCCACCTATGCGTGCAAGCATCAGGCAGACATATTCAAACTTTGTAACGCTTTTTCCGATACCTGACGAAAGAGCATTTGCCGGAGCTTCAAGCGTGGTCGACTTTTTCTTTGCCATAAAAATCACATCTCCTGTTCAAACCGTTCTCTGACAACGATTTTTAATGTGTATATTATCCCATATTTTTTTTTAAAAGACAATTGTCATATTGTATCAAATATATTTCTATTTTTGTCCATAAAGAACATTGACAAAGTGTTTTTAACAAAAAAAAAATCAAACCCGTTGTATCATAAAATTTCTGACACAACGGGTTTGAAAATTAAATACTTATTAATCCGAAAGCACTGAGTACAGATGATACAAGGATAATGAGAATACATACAGGAGCAATATACTTGATCATAACCACAAAGAGCTTCTTTGCTTTGAACCTGACATTATTTTGCTCTACTTCCTCAAAAATCACCTTAGGCTTGATAACATAACCTACAAAGATACAGGTTATCAAAGCAACGATCGGCATAATAACGCTGTTGCTGATAAAGTCAAAGAAATCAAGGAACTGCATTCCGATAACCTTGACATCGGTCCAGATACCGTAGCCGAGTGTTGAAACAAGACCGAGCGCAACACTGATTGCAAGAACAGCGATACAAGCAGGGATTCTCTTGAGATGAAGCTTGTCCATAAATATGGAAACAATTGTTTCCATAAGAGATATGGAAGATGTGAGCGCTGCAAGAAGAACGAGAACGAAGAAAACAGCACCAATGATGTTTCCGCCTGCCATACTGTTGAAAACCTTGGGCAATGTAACAAACATAAGGCCGGGGCCCTGACCGAGGGCTGACTCATCTCCGCCTGAGAATGCGAAAACAGCAGGAATAATCATAAGACCTGCAAAAAATGCAATACCCGTATCAAAAAGGCTTATCTGCCTTGTTGAGCTTTCAATGCTTACATCCTTTTTCATATATGAGCCATATGTAATCATAATTCCCATTGCGAGAGACATTGAGTAAAACAGCTGACCCATAGCTGCAATCACCGTTGTGGCTGAGAAATGAGAGAAATCCGGCTTGATATAGTAAATAACACCGTCAAGCGCACCCGGAAGGCAGGCTGAATAAATCGCAATACCGATTGAAAGCACGACAAGCACAGGCATCATAACCTTGCTCATTTTTTCAATGCCCTTTTCAACGCCAAAAAGCACAACAATTGCCGTAAGGCCAAGGAAGATTGCAAAATAGAGAATCGGTTCTCCTGTTGAAGAAATGAAACTACCGAAATACGAATCCTGCGCCGCTTGCGAAACTCCACCGCTGCAGAAAGCGACAAGGTACTTCGTTACCCAACCACCGATAACCGAATAATACGGCAAGATGATGATAGGCACAATAGACGCAAGATAACCGAGGAAAGAAAACTTCCTGTTCAGCTTTGCAAAAGCAGAAATTGCACTGAGCTGCGTTTTACGACCAATTGCTATTTCAGCCACCATAAGGGTAAAACCGAAAGTTACGGCAAGAATTATATACACAAGAAGGAAAATTCCTCCGCCGTATTTTGCCGCAAGATAAGGAAAACGCCAGATATTGCCGAGACCGACAGCTGAACCTGCCGCCGCAAGGACAAAACCAAGCTTTCCTGTGAAACCACTTCTCTTCTGTTCCATAAAAAACTC